>DATHCU010000198.1:0-3624 GCA_035319385.1 Thermodesulfovibrionales bacterium | reverse complement strand
ACATATTATCCTATGCTGCGAAGCTCGCCGTCATCAATGTAGCATGTTATCCGGCTGCTGCCAGGCTTCCGAAGGGAGAAAATGCGCATATCACTGTCCGTCCTCCCCTTTGGTGGAAAGGTATGGTCGACAGCATAGCAGTCGAATATCCGAATGTGGTCATCTATCTGGTATGCTCGATAGGCTGGAGAAAGAGCAGTACTTTCCGTCCATGGAGTGGGAATTCATGGCTCGAAAGCGACTCTTTCGAGACGAACATATGAAATCTCAGTAATCAATGCCTGGCTGCGGTTCTATCCCCTGCTGATAGGCGTGTTTGATTTCTTTCATCTCGGTGACTGTATGGGCTCTCTTAATGATCTCGGGATGTGCGTTTCTGCCGGTAATTACAATGTGCACGAGGGGCGGTTTGCTGTCCAGGAGTTCAACCACCTGTGCCACATCAACCAGTCTTAGCTCTACTGCATTATTAATTTCATCAAGTATCAGGATATCAAATGCTCCTGAGAGCATCTTCTCTTTCGCGAGGTTCACCGCTCCCTGGGCAAGGAAACGGTGCTCCTCATAGATCGAGCGGTTGTCTGTCTGCCTGAAGAAACCTTTACCTGTTATGTGGAGTTCAACATTCGGGGATAGCCTCCTCAGCCCGTCGATTTCACCGGAGTACATGTCCCCCTTCATGAACTCTATGAGGCAAACCTTCATGTTTTGACCAGTCGCACGCAGAGCAAGACCCAATGCCGCAGTCGTCTTGCCCTTTCCGTCACCCGTCAGGACGACGATAAGTCCGACCTTCTCTTTTGGTTCAAGTCTGCGTCCGTTCAACAATTCCTCCCGACGTAGAGTAACCGCATCATTTGAGTAATATGAAGAGTAAACATGCTAAAAAACCCTTTATACGCGACATACAATAAGCCGTATACACCTGGCGGCACTTTAACCCCTGGGTGAAGTTCTGATTAACGTATATGAACATGTGCCTGAAGTACTTTAAGGTGTCGCATAAAAGCTTTTTCATCATATCTACCCTTCAAAATGGGATAAGTTTTTGCAACGATAGGGTAAAATGTTCTAAATCTGAAGTATCCGCTTCTTTATTTCAATGGCCGCAACAGCCCCTTCACCCGCCGCCACAACAACCTGGTCTGTGCCAGTATTCAACGGGCCTATTATGTATAGCCCGTCCAGAGACGACTCGAAGTGGTGATTGGTCACATACTTAAAGCCCTTGCCGTCTCTCTTAAGCGGAAGTTCCGAGAGAAAGGCATCATTCAATTTGTAACCGAAATCACCCATCACAGCCTCGCATTCAAATAATCTTCCGTCCTCCAGTTCCAGGGCCTCCAATATTTCATCACCTATAAACCTGGTAGGCCGCCCTTTTATAAGAGGTATCCCCTCTTCGGCCAGCAGTTCCTTAAAGTCATCAGGCGGCTCATAAAAATAGAGCATGAGGGTTATCTCGCTTGTGTACATCTCTTTCAACGCAAAAGCCAGTCGAACAGTGTGGATAGAGTTGCCGAGGACCACCAGTTTCCTGCCCATTGTCTTGTATCCGTCACAATCGACACAGGTAAAATAACCGGTTCCAAGGAACTTGTGCAAGTTTTCGATAGGGGGCAGATTGTCAGAGACTCCTGAAGACACGATGAGAAAGCGTGAGAGGAATACGCTCTCCGCGGTATTAATTTCAAAATATGCTGACTTCACCACCCTGTCAACGCGGGCCTTTTCAATCCTCACGTTGAAACTCCCTGCCTGTTCCAAGCCTCTTTCCAGGATTTCCCTGCCTGATATGACCTTGTGGGAGAGAAAATTCTCGATCTGCCGGGCATGATGGGTTCTGCCGCCTCCCCTGTCTATGAGAAGGACGTTCATGTTATACCGTCCGAGATAGATCGCAGCCTGAAGGCCTCCGGGACCGGCGCCTATGATGATGCAGTCATATACTTTCTCTTCAGCCATATATCTTGACGGGATTAGATTGCCCTGTGGAGTCGCATCTGATACAAATTATATCAAAGCCGAAGAGAAAACTTATGCCGGCTGGGGGTTTCCAGCCCCGGAATTAAGGGGTATTCTTATTTGCCCTTATGGTATTCCTGGATAGGCTTAATATTCATCTTTTTCTTCTTGAACATCTCTATCGCATTGACCGCTGCTGTGGCGCCGGATATGGTCGTTGTGAAAGGCACCTTGTACTGAAGGGCGCTCTGCCTTATCGAAAATGAGTCCTTCTGCGCCTGGGTGCCGGTCACTGTATTTATCACAAAATGAATTTCCTTGTTCTTGATCTTGTCTACAATGTGCGGTCTGCCTTCGTTAACCTTGTTCACGACCTCGACGTCAAGTCCGTGGTCTTTCAAATATTTGGCGGTGCCCCTGGTCGCAATGACCGAGAGGCCCAGTTCCAGCAATTTCTTCACCAGAGGGACAGATAGCTGCTTGTCCTTATCCTTCAGGCTGATAAATATCTTGCCGGACAGGGGGATCCTGTTACCGCAGGATATCTGGGATTTTCCAAAGGCTATCCCGAAATCCTTGTCTATCCCCATCACCTCTCCGGTCGATTTCATCTCAGGCCCGAGGATGGAATCAACACCATGGAACCGGTCAAACGGAAAAACAGCTTCCTTAACCGCAATGTGCTTTATACCTTTCTCCCTAGTTATACCCAGTCCTTTCAGCGTCTTGCCGACCATCACCTTTGCCGCAATCTTCGCTAGCGGAACGCCGGTTGCCTTGCCGACGAACGGGATGGTCCTCGAACCCCTAGGGTTTACTTCCAGGATGTATATCTCCTGGTTCTTCACCGCAAACTGAACGTTCATAAGTCCCACCACATTCAGTTCCCTGGCGAGCGCCTTTGTCTGGCTCTTAATCTCTTTTACGACCTCTTTGGCGAGGGAGTGGGGAGGAAGGGAACACGCTGAGTCTCCCGAGTGAATGCCCGCCTCTTCGATGTGTTCCATGACGCCTCCGATGATTACATCCCTGCCGTCTGAGATGGCATCCACGTCTACTTCTATCGCATCTTCCAGATACTTGTCCACAAGGACAGGATGCTCCGGAGAAGCCTTGACCGCCCGCTTCATGTACTCCCTGAGAGAATTCTCGTCATAGACAATCTCCATAGCCCTGCCTCCAAGCACATAAGAAGGCCTGACCATCACTGGATATCCTATCCTCTGAGCCGCAGAAAGCGCCTCCTCGACAGAGAGGGCAGTATCGCTGTCCGCCTGCTTGAGGTTGAGCTTATGGAGGAGTTCCTTGAACCGCCTTCTATCTTCCGCCCTGTCGATCGAATCGGGGGCTGTGCCGAGGATTCTTACCCCCTCTCTCTCGAGGGGCACGGCAAGTTTCAGCGGCGTCTGCCCTCCGAACTGGACTATAATCCCTTCAGGTTTCTCCGTGTCTATTATGTTCAATACATCCTCGATCGTCAGCGGCTCAAAATAGAGCCTGTCGGCAGTGTCATAATCCGTACTGACGGTCTCGGGATTGCAATTGACCATGATAGTCTCATAACCGAGTTCCTTCAAGGCAAAGACCGCATGGACACAGCAGTAGTCAAACTCGATACCCTGACCGATCCTGTTGGGACCAGAACCCAGGATTATCACT
>DATHCU010000197.1:0-2561 GCA_035319385.1 Thermodesulfovibrionales bacterium | reverse complement strand
ACCGAGTCGGTTCGATTTTGAAGATCGCCAGCCGGAAGCCTGAAGAAGGCCTCCACACAGCTCAATGAGTGGAGGCCTTCGTTAAATTCTTACCAGCCAGGTGAGATCGTCTACTATCTACTTCTCCTCGTCCGGAGGAGCATACGGGTTCCCGGACGGATACTCCGAGCCCGCAGGAGGAGGTGGCGGCGCCAGTCTCCTCGGGCGTCTGGTCCTTGTCACCATGCCGGGGACATCATTTCCTTTCGCGTACATGCATTGAGTGTATGCAATGTCATAACGCCTCTGCGCCTGATATCCGTAATATTGGCCGGAGCTGGCGCCCGCAGCAGTTCCCAGGAGAAGTCCGCTCCCGGCCCCGATCGCGGCCCCCGAACCCACGTGCCCCGAAGCTGCCCCGATGGCGGCGCCAAGGCCTGCGCCGATGACAGTGCCGGCCACAGCGCCCTGCGTTACATTTTGATTTGCAGTCTCCTGAACCGAAAGACCTATCTGCTGGCCAGCCCACTGCCTGCAAAGGGCGTCGTCTGCCTGAAATTGCTCGAACGTCTTTCCCTGGCCGGGCAGCGCCATTACGCTCGGCCCCCTTGGAACTGTCACACATCCGGAAGTAATCAGCAGGGTCAGAGACAGAATTATAACCAGGTTACGTTTCATCATAATTATTGCTCCTCCTCGTCCGGCGGCGCAGGCGGGACAACCTTCAACCAGCCGCCCGGACACTTTTTGACGTATGGATAGTACCCCTGAGGCTTCTGACAATAATACCAGTAGTACTGCTGCTGCTGAGGGGGTGGTTCCACATACGACGGTGTCTGCTGGATAATCACGGGAGGCTCGTCATGATATGGATAATATGGGGGATATGGATAGTACGGACCACCCCACCACCACGGGTCCCATCCCGGACCGACCCAGACGCCGCCCCGGAAAGAGAACCGTCCATGCGCGTACGCAGGCAGCGCAACGGTCACCAACAAGATGGAAACAACAAGGACAAGACAGACTACTTTTTTCATTGGCCTCTCCTTTTTTGTGGAGGCGCTTTCCCCCCTCCACAACCGATAAATTACTTATCCCTCTTGTCTAATTATATTATAGACATTGAGAACATCAAACAGCTACATTGGAAGAATAATCTGCAGGCTGGGAAGGATTCGACGGGTGCGACTAGCGACAATCTTTGTCATGTTTGAAGTCAAGCCATCTTTGTGCATCGGCAATTTCACGCACGCTCGTTGGCGTGCCGGACCCTGAGCAAGGAAAAGGCCAGATACCCTGCAATGGCCGCATTGACAGTCAGTACTGCAACCTTGGGCCAGGTTGCCCGCTCCGCAATCCCGAATACTTCGAGAGGAATGAAGATCACGCTTGTAAGAAAGCCAAACCACTGAGCCCATTGCCGCTGAAGCCAGAGGCCTGCAGCTTCGATGAACCGAACCACAGAGTACAGCAAGGCCGATAGAGCAATAGCCCAGAGACGATTGTCAGTCATGCGACTGGCGGCATCAATAAAGATTCGTGGATAGTGTCTAGCCGGGTTCAGATGGGAGTAGCGCACGAGTTCCTCGGCAACGGAGTAAAGGTCCTTGTGAATAAACGCGAGCAGCCCAAATCCTGCGGACAAAACCAGCAGGCCTTTTGCAGCTTCAAAAAAGGCGACTATCCGGAGACCTCTTCTTATATGCCCTATTCTCCTGATCCTGACCATTGATGTTGAAGGGACGACAATGCTCTACGAACAACCCCGCCCATTAACATCAATTATACCAGCACAATGAACTACTCTAAGCTGCGTGAGTCTGCATATGATCCTCGTTCGTCTTACCTTTTTGTGCGTCCTCTGTTCTAAAATAAAAACTGATTATGAAAGACAAGATTCTCGAAGGACTCAACCCCCAGCAGAAGGCAGCCGTAGAGCATCTCGGCTCGCCGCTCTTCGTTTCAGCCGGCGCGGGCAGCGGCAAGACAAAGGTCCTTACCCACAAGATAGCCTATCTGGTGAAAGAGAAAGGCCTCAGGCCTCACAGAATCCTTGCTATTACCTTCACGAAGAAAGCCGCCAATGAGATGCTGGACCGTATCGTAAGGATCTTGGCCATAAAGCCTATGTGGATATCCACCTTCCATTCCTTCTGCGTGAAGGTGTTGCGGGAGGATGTCCACAAACTCGGGAAGTTGTTCAACAGAAGTTTCGTTATCTATGACACAACTGACAGTCTCAGGGTACTCAAAGACATATTGAAGAGATTCAACATCGACACAAAGGAGTCCGGCGATGCGCGGGACGTGATCTCGAAGGCAAAACAGTCTTACAGGAGCAGCATCTTCGATTACATATCGGCCCTCCCCTATCCGGCATCAAGCTACGCGGATGTGGCCGAGGCGTACCGGGAGGCGCTCGAAAGGTCCAATGCGATGGACTATGACGACCTCATCTATTTTGCGGTCGAGCTGCTTTCCACAAATCCTGAGATAAGGGCGAAGTGGCAGGGGAGGTTCGACCATATACTGATCGACGAGTTCCAGGATACGAACGATATACAGTTCTCGCTGATAAA
>DATHCU010000196.1:0-4294 GCA_035319385.1 Thermodesulfovibrionales bacterium | reverse complement strand
CCTGATACGGTTTACAACGGTCTGGGCAAGGGCAAAAGTGACGGCTATGCCGAACATTATGCTGAGGACCGTAATTATAAACAGTTCATTCTTAAAAATATTTGGTATCTTGAGAAAGGGGTTGGATTTTATTATCGCAACCAGTATCCAGGGAGAGCCATCAATAGAAGAATAGCCGAATATCGCAGAACTTCCGTCGGGTTGCTTTATGTCCTGTATCACAGTTCCTTCATTGTGCAGTTCGAAAGGCAGCTTGAAGCTCCCCAGGACATCCCCGTGTGAACGGGAGGGTGTTTGCAGGATGCCGTCCTTCGTGATTATGAAGGCGTCATCGTTCTTGCGCAAATTCATGGAATACGGATATCGTTTGAGTGTCTCCATATCAATTGTTGCCCTGAGTATCCAGAAGGTGCCTTTTTCGGGGTTCTCCCTCTTCACCCCTATGGCGAAATGAGGCAGCTTCCTGTAACCCATGAATACATCGCTCACATAGGTGGAGCGAACCACTACCTCATGGAACCAGTCCTGGTTCGTATAATCTTTATTCATGAGGCTGTACGGCCCTACGTAGGACCTCTGTATGCCGTCAGGAGTTATGATGCCCAGATCGACCAGCCCTCCGCATTCCTGTTTGAACTTGGCAAATATCCTGGCGAGCGTCTCCTGATCGGACAATTGCTCGTAGGTATATGCGGATGCAAGGAACCTCAATCCGGAAAGCTTCTGGTCCACAAAAAATTCTATCGACTGCTTTGAGTTCTCTATCTCCCATTTCATCTGGTTGCGGAAATCGTCCCTCAGGATTTGGAGGAACCAGAAGTAGCTTATGGTCACAACGATCAGCAAAGGGATTATGGAGACAATTGCATCAAGCAGCACTATCCGGAGTCTGAGGCTTTTGTAGCGGTCTTCGCTGAGGATTCCCAGGAAATCCCGTGGATGAAACATAAGCTTCATAAAGCCGTTCGTCTTCATGCTTTGTATTTATTATAATGCATAGTTCCACTTCCCGAAACAGAGCTGTCCGGCCCCTCCCCGCCTTGAAAGGAGGGACCGGATCATAGAAAAGAGGAGGGATGAGTCCTCTGTTATATGAATAAGGCATAACGTCCTGGCCGGATTTGACAAGTGTGCCATCAAGGCCTCCTCCTCAGCAGGCCCTTCACCTTTTCCTCTATATCCTTCATTACGAGAAGTATTATCTTCTCTTTCGCTTCTTCTATCTTCACATTCCCACTTTTGACACGGTATCCTCACCGCTCATCGCCGTATCCGCATGTACTCCCTTGTCCCCAGCCTTTCTGAGAGCAGATCGAGAAACTGTTACTCGTCGTCAACCAAAAGGACTCTGGGTTTCATTGCAACCTCTTTTTTGTGATTTACACAACACTTGCAGAGTCGCTATATCTTTAGCACGTAATATCTCAGCCAGATGTAGACATGACAAATGATTACCGACTCGATCATCAGAGGCATTCCATAGTACATGAACTTCTTAAAGGAGATCGGCTTCCCCATTTTTTCGGCCATGCCGCACACCACAACGTTTGCAGATGCGCCGATCATTGTTCCATTGCCGCCAAGGCAGGCCCCCAGGGCCAGTGACCACCAGATAGGCATGAGGTCAGGATGGTGCAGAAGATTAAGACCGCTGATGTTCGGCCATAATTGTTTGGCCATGTCAATGACCAGCGGGTTCATGGTGGCAACGTAGGGGATATTGTCGATGAAAGCCGATGCAAACGCGGAGAACCACAGAATAACCGACGTGGTTCCAAAAAGACTCCCCTGGGTGATCTCTAGGACTTTTATTGACATCCATTTGATAAGCCCAACCTTCACAACCCCGCCGATAATCATGAACAGACCCATAAAGAAGAAGAGTGTCGCCCATTCCGCCTCTGCAAGGATGTGATGGGGCTCTTTCGTGCCTGACACAAGGAGAAGCAGCCCTGCGCCAAAAAGCGCTATTGTCGCGGGTTCATAGTGGAGGGTGCCGTGCATGATAAACCCCGCGACTGTAATGGCCAGGACAATAAGTGACTTCTTAAGTAGTACAGGGTCTTTAATGGCTTCGTTCTCATTCATAGCCATGACCCTCTGCCTCAGTTCCTCCTTCACCTTCAATTGTTTGCCGAATATGAGCTTGATGGTTATTACATAGGCAAGCAATACAACGATGATTACAGGCGTCAGGTGATACACAAAGGCCATGAAATCGAGCTGGGCCTTTGATGCTATCATGATATTTGGGGGGTCTCCGATGAGCGTCGCAGTTCCTCCAATGTTTGACGCAATCGCCTCCGTAATGAGAAAAGGCACGACGTCCAACTCAAGGGCCTGGCAGATGAGAATTGTAACAGGAGCAATAAGGAGCACTGTCGTCACATTGTCAAGGAAAGCTGAAACAACCGCGGTAACAACAGAGAATATCGCCATGATCGCAAATGGCCTTCCCTTCGCCACCTTCGCGCTTTTTATGGCTATGTACTCAAAGACTCCTGTCGGCCTCATGATGTTGATGATTATCATCATGCTTACGAGCAGGAATATGACATTCCAGTCTATACCTAACTCCATCGAGTTGAATGCGTCTTCCTGGGTCACTATCCTCAGCACTATCATTGTTGTCGCGCCAACAATTGCTAGTATGGTCTTGTGAATCTTCTCTGTAATAATCAATCCGTAGACGAGAATAAATATTGTCGTCGCCACCCAGAACTGTGTGCCCATAACAACTTCAGTAGCAGCTTTTACTTCTTCAGTCATTTTTCACCTCCTGCATTTTCATTGAGCATCGCTCTCACAATTGCAAAAAAGACGTCTCTCTCGTATAGCATGCCAACGACCCTGCCCGTGTTATCAATAACAGGCAGTCTCTTTACGTTACTTTTGATCATATGGTCAACCGCGTCCATGAGGGGAGAGTCTTCCTTTGTCGTTGTCACATCCTTCGTCATAAGCGCATATACTTTCTTGTCTGCCAGCTTTTTCGCTGCTTCTTCGAGCATCCCGTCCCAGGTGAATTCCCCGAGGTCCATCAGGTCCATGTAAGTCGGATGCACGGCTTTCAGAATGTCCCTCATAGAAAGCATGCCTACAAGTTTCCCCGCCTCGTCGAGCACAGGCAGTCCGTTGACGCCGACTTTTTCTTCACCCCGTTTTGCGACCTTCAGTAAGGTCACGGCGTCCCTGAGGGTATCATCCGGCTTCAGAAAATTCTGCACTGTTATCATCAAATCCTTCGCCTTCACATAACCTCCCAAAATCAGGTGCGGGCAAGGGCACAGAAGAAAGAAACCGACTTTACCTGCACCCTTCCCTACATTGTTCCTGAATCTTCACCTTTTTCCTGTGCCTGCTTTTCTTTGCACTTGTTTCTCTACCTTAGGGTTGTCGGCATCCCTAGCATCGGCCAGAAGGTCACTATTGCAAAACCAATAATTGCCACAAGTACAACGCTCAGAAGAAGACCATGCCTGAAGAACTCACCAGGCGTAAACTGTTTTGATTCGTATGCGATCGCATTCGGAGCTGCGCCGATCAGAAGAACAAAAGGCATACCCGCTGTAATCAATGAAGAATAGAAAATCACGTCAGGGGCAACCCCCAGATAAGGCGCTATGACCAGAGAAACCGGCAGAGAGATCGCGATTGCAGCAACGTTCATTATGAAGTTCGTCATTATCAGAACGAAAGTCGCTATACTGAGGACAAATACGAGCCAGTGCGCGTTCTGGAACATGACCAGCCACTGTACGGCCATCCATTGCGCCGCTCCGGTCTGCCACAGGCAAAAACCGATGCTCATCGCTCCGCTGAAAAGGAGGATGATATTCCAGGGTATGTCTTCAAGCTCCTTCACGGTGAGAACCTTAAATATAAAGAACAGAAGTGTGGACACGAGCATTATCGCGGCCCTGTCAAGCGATTTCAACGCAGGGACAAAGGACTGCATGGACATTACCATTATCGCGCCCAGAACAGTGATGATGACAAATTTCTCGTCCCTCGTCATGGGACCAAGCTCTTTCGAGAGCTTTGCCACTTTCTCCCTAAGCCCGTTGATGATCTTCTTTTCGGGTTTCATAAATATTGAGAGATAAACCCAAATAAGGAAGACCATAGCCCAGCCGATCAAGAATGTGAATTTTGTCAGCTCGAAGAAACCGATGGTCTTGCCTGTAAACTCCGCAAACATACCCGCCCCGGCAGCGGCTCTCGCAGAACCCAGGAAGGTGATAACACTTCCCGCGCCTGCTGCATAAGCCATTCCTATAAACAGAGACTTTCC
>DATHCU010000195.1:0-3676 GCA_035319385.1 Thermodesulfovibrionales bacterium | reverse complement strand
CGATCGTAAATAGGATGTGCTCAATCCTGAATGGTTTCGTAATAAAATCAAACCCGCCCTTTTCCATGGCCTCCGAAGCCGATTCCACAGTTGCATAGGCTGTTATCATAATAACAGGTGTGTCAGGGTTGAGACCTTTTACAGCGCGAAGCAGTTCGATGCCGTCGAGTCCCGGCATCTTTAGGTCGGTTATAACAAGATCGAACCCCCCGGTCTTCGCCAGTTCAAGCGCTTCGATAGGGTTGTTCGTCACGGTGACCAGATAGGGTGTTTTCCTTTGGATGGTCATGCTCAGGAGTTTCAGCATGTCGGGTTCGTCATCTACTATAAGTATTCTTTCGGCCATCTCTTTCTCCTTTTTTCTATCATTTGCACATTAAAGAAAGACGGTCTCGATTCGGACCGCGATACCATTCCCGAATAATCTCTTGAAAGAAGTCTAATCAGCCGGTGCTCGCTTTGCCGACGGCATAGTTATTATAAATGTTGTGCCTGTTTCTTCAGACTCCTCCCGGGTCTTTGTCTCGAAGCTAATAGTTCCGTTGTGCTTAGTAATTATCCCATATGAGACTGAAAGACCAAGACCTGTGCCTTTGCCCACTTCCTTGGTCGTGAAAAGCGGATCGAAAATCCTCTTTCGATGTTCCTGCCTGATCCCTTCGCCCGTGTCCCTGATTTGGATTCGAACCGAGTCGTTAATGGATGCCGTAACAACAGTCAACGTACCACCTCCCATTCTGGACATAGCATGAAGGGCATTGTTTATGATATTGAAAAATACCTGCTGCAGTTCACCGGCATCCGCGATGACCGGAGGCAGATCATGCTCAAGTTCTTTCACAACCTTTGTCTTGTTAAGGACAAGGGTATTGCCCATGACCGATAGAACATCTTCAATATTCTTATTGACATCCACAGCCTCTTCCCTGTGATCTTTATGCCTGGCAAAGTTCAGAAGGTTTTCAACGACCCTCTTTGCGTTGAGTCCCTGTTTTTCGATCGTCTTCAGGAGGTCATATTCCTCCGAATCAGGCGGGTATTTCTCCAGCAGCAGCTCTGTGAAGCCCAGGATAATCCCGAGTGGATTGTTTATCTCATGCGCCACGCCCGCTGCCAACGTCCCCATCGACGCAAGCTTCTCGGTGTAGAAGCTGTGTTCCTCCATCTGCTTCCTTTCGGTGACGTCCCGCGATATGCCAAGGACTGCGTAGATGTTGCCCGCTTCATCCCAAAGCCTTCTAAAGTTCGTATTGAACCAGAACTGACGGTCGCCGATGATCACCATCTGGGTTATCTGTTTGCTCTCCTTGGTGTCATAGACATTCTGTATCATAAGAATGAGTATCTCGGAACTCGGCCACGTGAAGAACTCGGAAATGCGATGCCCCACGATATCCTCCTCGTTCCTGTTCAGGAATGTAGCGCCGAATTTGTTTATCGACAGGAACTTTCCGTTATAATCGACCGTGAAGATTATGTCCTCGGCGTTTTCAACGAGGGATTTGTACCTCTGTTCCGATTTCTTCAGCTCAATGGTCTTTCTTGTGACTTCTTGCTCCAGGATGTTCGACCAGCTGAGTATCATAAAATTCACGAAAAGTCCGACAGATAGGATGACGAATATGATTATCCCCTGGAGCAACAACTGCTGCAGCTGGATCGCATGGATCGATCCCTCAACTTCGCTGACCGGAGCAACTACAGCAACAGACCAGAAGCGCTTTTCAGGTTTCTCCTCCCATAGGATAGGCGTGTACGCAATCAGTTTCTTGATCTGTCCCTCCATGCCTCTATGCCATCCGGAGACATACCAGGTTTTGCCTTCCTCTGCTTTGAGCATCTTATCCTTCTGGATCTCATTGATACGTGCAAAAGAGATCGTGGGCTTCTTCCCTTTGCGCGCTTCAAAGGCGTTTTTGCCGATAAAACTCGATTCCTGATGATAAAGGAAGGTGCCTTGTTCATCAATTACCCAGGAATATCCGGTCTTACCCGAACGTATCTCTTTCGCCAGGGGGTCTATCAACTTGTTGACATCTACGACGAAGACCAGCACGCCGGAGAATTTCTTCAGGGGAACCGGATGGGACTGGTCCACGGAGATCTGCCAGACCGGTATCATAAGCTTAAGTATCGGTTCAGCAGAACCGTCGTCCTTCAGTGAAGATGTGACAGGGGACAAGAAGATGCTCCCCTTATTTTTTTCCTGTCTTGCCCATGCGAGCCATTCGAGGTCCTCCGGCAAGGGTCGTTCCGTGGCAGACCGGCGGTCACTTGTGATATGAAATACCCTCTTCATGTTATTGTCGATAAATCGTATCTCAAGAGTGCCCTGATGTTTGATGCTTGAGAAGGATATTCCCATTCTATTACTCAGGGATGCGGCCTCGAAGTACTGGATCGAAGGGGAAAGGCTGAGAAGTTGCAGCTCCCTTTTGAGAGAATCCATGCTGTTTTCCACCTGACGCGCCACGTGTCTGGCTATGACGAGCTGCTGCTGATTGAAATCGTCGGTTACGATCTCTTTCACCTTTCTTGACGAGAGCCAACCGAGGATGACCACGGCTCCTAAGAGCAGTATCATCACTATACCCACGATAATCTTGAAATATTTGATATTAAAAGGATGGTATTTTTCGATGAGGGCGATGACAACCTGCCTGAGATTCGCAACGGGGAAACGGTCTCTTTTCATGCACGCTCCAAAGCGATTTAATAACAACCATATCTAAAATAACAGATTGCTTTCGAAATGTTAAGGCCGAGGGGGTTTTGTGGCGGAAGTTTTCGTAATTATTGGCAATTAGTGCTTGCATTCTATTCTTTAGATATGCTATAACTTCTACGGTCATAAGTCGGTCAAAAATCGAACCAAACTCATAGGGGGTTGTATGGGTACAAAAAAGTTCATTTCAGTATTTTTATTTCTCTCCTTTATGATTTTGCCTGTATATGTCAGCGCCGCGAAGGGCGTTTCCACAGACGGCAATAAATTGTGTCTCGCATGCCATTCCGATAAGAATTTGAACAAGAAGCTTATGAACAAAGAGATCCTTTCCCTCTATGTCAACGGCGGCGAATTTGCTTCTTCCGTACATGGGAAGACGAGTTGCACAGGATGTCATCCGGATATTTCGATGGACAATCATCCGCGTTCGAGGAAGATAAAGACCAGGCAGGAATTCGCCCTCGGTGTTTCACGGAACTGTTCGAACTGCCACACACCGGCTCTGCTCGAAAAGAAGCAGCCGATCCATAAGTTTCTGGCTGCAAAGGGTCCGTGCATCGAATGCCACGGCTCTCACTACATCAGGGTGATGGCCCTTCAAAAGGTCGGGGTCAAGGAGAATGTATACTGTCTGACGTGCCACAAGAATAGAATCAGCATGTCCATGAAAAATGGCGAGGCACTCTCCGTTTTTGTGGACGAATCGGCTGTAGCTAATTCTGCCCATGCAAGACTCCAGTGCGTAGAATGTCACAGTGAATTTTCGAAGACACAGCATCCCATGCGTTCATTCGGCAGCAAAAGGGCTTATTCAACGACCATGGCCGAACTCTGCTGGAAATGCCACAAAGAGGCATCAAAACTCTACGAATCCAGCATACACCTCGAACAGCTCAAGAGCGGAAATGTGAAAGCCCCCTCCTGTACCGACTGCCACGGGGATCATAC
>DATHCU010000194.1:0-6821 GCA_035319385.1 Thermodesulfovibrionales bacterium | reverse complement strand
GGCGACCAGCAATGAATCAGGTCCCGCTGTCGGCTACGTGACAAACAGGGCACCGCTGCTTCAGGACATCCAGGTGACAAAGGCTGTCAACTCTATCAGCAACCCCTGCAACGTCGGAACATGTCAGGTTACATATCTTGTGACTGCTACCAACGTCGGAAGAAACGCTGAAATAAATATACAGGTAACCGACAGCCTGCCTTCGCAGCTGCAGTATCTTTCGAATGTGGCGAGCCAAGGATCCTACGTCAGCGGCACCGGTATCTGGAGCATTGGGAACCTGAGTTCAGGAAACTCGGCGACACTGCAGATTACTGCAAAGGTGACCGGCTTCAGCGCTTCTATCCAGAACTGCGCGGGACTGACAGCTTCAACTCCTACTGATACGAATCCCGCTAATAACACGGGGTGTGTGAGCATCACCCCAACCCACGTATTCCTCTCAGGCTTCAGGGCATATGAGGATGGCGGACGGATGGCCATTGAATGGACTACCTCATCTGAAAGCGGGACAGCTGGTTTCTATCTCTTCAGAAAAGACCCTGCAACCGGCTCATATCTGCGTATGAACCGCAGGATGCTTCCTGCCCTTCTGACTTCTCCGCTTGGGGGAACCTACCATCTCATCGACGAAGGGGCCTCTCCTGGCGCGCAATATACTTACATGCTCGTTGAGATCGAGAATGCCGGGTCCAAGAAGGTATATGGACCATTCAGGGTGTCTGCCGGAGGCACGACCGAAATCGAGAAACCCGGCGAGTCAGGTTCGGTTGACCCTGATTCCCTCTTCAGGGCGGATGGAGATTCAAGCGGCACGCCTGAGAAGATCTCTAAGGTGGCTTCTGCCGGTGGCGTAATCGCTTATTCTAACAAGCGTAGCCCGGAAACTGTGACGCGCCGTGGCGACACGGACATGTACTCGGGATATACAAAAGTCTCACAGACACCGAACTCCGGAATTCCGCCCTTAACCTCTGTTAAGACTTCGTCTGTTGCAACTACTGCGTCCTACGGAACAAGCATCAAGATATCTGTGTCCAGGGACGGACTTTACTATCTGCCTGCTTCCGCGATAGCTCCCCTGCTTGGGTTACCGGAACAGATAGTCAGGGGGTACATCTCCTACAATCTATTTTCCCTGAACAACCGCGGACAGGGAGTCGCTTATACTCATGATAGTACGAACGCCGGGATATTCTTCTATGGCCGGGGAGTGAAGAGCATCTACACTGATAATAATGTATATTGGCTGTCCGTTGGGACCGGTATTCCTATGGTCACAATTGCAGGAACAGGCCCGGGACCTGTCATATCAGACAATACCTTCACCGAAACCGTCCATGCGGAAGAAAACAGGATCGTTGTCCCTGTGTTGTTTGAGGATCCTGAAGCAGACTACTGGTTCTGGGACGTAATTGTCGGCAGCGATCCTGTGGACGGAACCAAGACATTTCCGGTCAATGCGAATGGCCGCGCCGAGTCCGCCGAGGCTGCTTTGACTATTAATCTGCAGGGGTTCACAGACACACGCCATCATGTTATAGTCAGCCTGAATGGTGCCGGCAACATTATCGGCAGCGGAACGTGGGACGGATCAGGCCCGAAATCCTTCACATTTGATTGTCAGGGCTACCTGAATGAAGGTGAAAATTCCGTTTACGTGCGAGGGGTGCAGGATGACGAAAATGCACTCTGGAGTATATTCTATGTTAATTCCGTAGACCTGTCCTACAAG
This sequence comes from Thermodesulfovibrionales bacterium, assembly GCA_035319385.1. GTDB lineage: Bacteria > Nitrospirota > Thermodesulfovibrionia > Thermodesulfovibrionales > SM23-35 > DYFC01. Next base: position 5,086 of record DATHCU010000194.1, on the reverse strand, counting down.
CGACTCTACAGGGCGGTCGATAACACTCTGGCCTGCCGGGGTGATGGCAATAGCCCCGTGACAATCAGCGGGTTCACGGGTCCGGACATCCTGCTGTTCGATACGTCTGTTGCCCTCAAACCAAAGTCGGTTGCGGCAAAGACTATCAGCGGAACGGACGGTAATTATTCCGTGAGCTTCAGTCCTGCGTCACCCGATGCAACTTATTTAGCGGTGTTGAAGAGTGCTGGGTTGTCCGCAAGCGGAATCCAGCCTGCTCTGCGGACCACGCTGAAAAGCAGAAGTAACTATGCGGACTATGTGATTATCACGAGGAGAGATTTGGCCTCCGCCGCGAGTACATTGATTAAATATCGCCAGAACCAGGGTCTTTGGCCAAAAGTCGTCGCCCTCGAAGACGTGATGGATGAATTCAATTACGGCGTGTATGATCCACGGGCCATCAAGGACTTTCTTTCCTTCGCTTATCACAACTGGATGAAACCGCCAAAGTATGTTGTTCTGGCTGGAAACGGGACATACGACTATAAGAATAATCTCGGCAAAGGAGATAACCTAGTGCCTGCTCTTATGGCGTCAACTCCCATGGGCCTCTATCCGTCAGACAACCTTTTCGTAGAGGTCGATGCCGATCGTCTCCCCAAGATGTCAATAGGCAGACTGCCTGTTATGACGTCCCAGGAGCTTGGAAATATTGTCAATAAGATTATGAGTTACGAGACTACCGGTGGCAGTCTCTTCGTGGCTGCCACTGATATCAATGACGACGGCGGCGATTTTACTGGATACAGTGACACCATCGCTGCGATGGCTCCTCTCAGATACTCTGTCGCGAAGATATACCTCTCGCAGCATCCTATGGAAGAGGCACGCACAATGCTGATGGACAGGATAAACAAAGGTGCTGTCTACCTGAACTTCATAGGCCATTCCGGCCCCGGCCAGTTAGGCAAGTATGGATTGCTCACTAAAGATGATCTTAATTCGATGACGAACAGTAACGGACTTAATGTCATGACAGCCATGACGTGCCTCATGGGTCAATACGGGATTCCCGGCTATAATTCTCTGAGCGAATCTCTCCTCCTTAAGGCGGGTGGGGGTTCGGTAGCGGTTTGGTCCCCGTCAGGATATTCGTTTAATTCTATGGCGGGAATCCTGGACGAAGAATTTTTCAAGGCAGCTTTTCGTTCGAGTAAGCCTCGATTGGGCGATGTTCTGCTGAAGGCGTTCTCGGGTTACAACATCGCCGGCGGACAGAAATTCATGATAGATATCTATAACCTGCAGGGAGATCCTGCTCTGAAACTCAAGTAAGTCAGATGGCAGACGATATATACACCAGGAACAAAGATATCGTGACCCGCAAGATCGCAGGCGAGCTTTTTGTCGTCCCTGTCAGGGGCAAGCTGGCCGACATGCAGAGGATATTCGTCCTCAATACTCTAGGCGAATTTATATGGCAGCAGATAGGTGAGAGGAAGAGCCTCGAAGATATCCGCAAGGATGTCGTTGAGCGTTTCGATGTCGGAGAGGAGATCGCGGATTCGGACATCAGGGAATTCATCGCCGGTCTCCTGGCAAACGGCCTCATAAGGGAATAGAGATATATGGAATGCGCCGAAAGACCGCCGGTTGACCTGGACTTTATAAGAGATTTCAATGCGAAGACCGAAAGGCTTCGCGTCCCTATCTCCGGCAGCATCGAACTGACTCATCAATGCAACCTCAGATGCGTTCACTGTTATCTCGGGAATTCTCCCGGCCTTCGGAAACAGCTTCCTTTTGCTGAGATGAGCACCTCCCGGATTCTTTCCATCATCGACGAAATCACGGAGGCGGGATGTCTCTATCTTCTGATTACCGGCGGGGAACCCTTGTCGAGAAGGGATTTCCCCAAGATCTACAGCCATGCAAAGAGACAGGGGCTTGTGCTGACAATTTTCACGAATGGTACGCTGGTGACAGACAGGATTATCGATCTGTTCGCGGATATGCCTCCGAGAGTGGTGGAGATAAGCCTCTACGGGGCAACTTCGACCACGTATGAAAAGATCACTCGCGTCCCGGGGTCCCATGCCAAATGCCTGAACGCTGTCGGGAGTCTCCTGGAGCGGGGCGTACCCGTAGGACTGAAGACTATCCTTATGACGTTGAATAAGCACGAATTCACTGAGATTGAGGCTATCTCCAGGAGTCTCGGTGTGAAATTCCGCTTTGATGCCGCCATATTCCCGCGACTGGATGGCGATAAATCTCCGCTTAGACTGAGGGTCTCTCCGGAAGAAGCGGTTGAGTTGGAATTTGCGGATGTCGACAGGGCGGGAACCTGGGCGCAGTATTTCACAAAATCAAAGGGACAATCTCCGAATGAAAGATTATACAATTGCGGCGCCGGCCTGACCAGCTTTCACATCGACCCCTGCGGATATCTCCACCCTTGCATAATGCCGACAGGCCTGAAATACGACCTTGCTGAAGGCGGTTTTCTAAAAGGATGGCGGGGCACTATATCCCGTATAAGAACCAGAAAGGCAGGAGGCATCTACGCATGCAACCATTGCGAAAAGAGACACCTCTGCGGTTTCTGCCCCGCTTTTTTCAGGCTTGAAAAAGGGAAGGAACGCACATATTCGGAATACCTGTGTTCAGTGGGAGGTCTCCGTTTTCTTGAGATAAAAAAACTCTATCAGCGAGGAGAATCTAATGCAGCCTAAAAAGGAAAAACAGAACAAGCAGCCATATGAAAAACCTAAGATCAGAGTGATTGAGCTGGCGGCCGAAGAAGTGCTTGCGGTCGGCTGCAAGACCGGTTATTCTGACCCCAAAGGCGTGGCGGGGAACGGCTGTCTCACTGGCGTCTGCTCTTCGCGCACAGGCTCTTAAGGTTGCCTCCGTCTGCCGGAATCGGTAGTTGATTGCAGACCTTTTCAGCCTGGAGATTGCGGACATCCGTTTCGTCATAAGCGGGGATGCCCGGTTGAGAGTCTCTCCGCCTCCTCCTGTTGTGTACCTGCCTTTTCTGAATAAGCCCGACGGGGCAAGGTGCTCTCTGACGGTCCGCATCTCTCTTGAACTTCGGGACATGCCTGACGTAAAGGAAATGACAAAGGTATTTGATTCGGGAGAGTCGTGGTCCATGTACAGGCATCTGGGTGATTATGTTATTACTCTCAGTCCAACCATTCTCGACAACCGGACCGTATGGATGGCCCGGATCAGCAAGGATTCCGCCGACGTCATAATATATTGCAGTGACATTCTGAAGATGGATATCGCTGGCCAAACGGAAGTCCTGAATCCCGTGATGTATCCCCTTGACCAGCTGCTGATGATCCAGATACTTTCACAAAAGGGTGGAACCCTGATCCATGCCGCAGGCGCACGATTGCAGGACAAGGGTTATATATTTCCCGGGCGCTCTGGTGCCGGTAAAAGCACGATCTCGAAGCAGTTTGCGGGAAAAAGCCCCTGGGAGCTTCTTAGTGATGACCGGGTTGCTGTCCGAAAGATGGACAAATCCATCATGGTGTATGGCACCCCGTGGGCTGGTGAGGCAGGCATGGCCGAAAACGAAGGGGCGGCACTTTCGGGAATCTTCTTTCTGCACAAAGGGTCGGAGAACATGCTGACAGAGATCTCCGCCGGCGAGGCGTTTGAAAGACTGATGCCTGTCACTTCAGTCCCCTGGTATGATGCGCGAATGATGACGAATGTTCTTTCGTTCTGCGAAGATATTGTATCCTGTACGCCGTCTTATGATCTGTTCTTTAAACCTGATTCAGAAGTAGTCGACATACTTGAAAAATATGCCTCGTCATAACAACTTCTATTTAGTCCCGGATGAGCCGCCGCCTGATCTCCCGTCGCGCGAAAAAGCGGCATTTTTCAGGGACATACTGGACCGTGCACTGAGTCTCCGTGTCAGGGTTACTGGATACAGCATGGCCCCTTTTCTCAATGGCGGCGAAATCCTGACAATCAGGAAGGTCTGTACTACTTCGTTGCGTAAGGGAGATCTGATATTTTGCGTAACCCGGGACAGCTCTATGCTGCTTCACAGAATAGTCGGCAAACGAGTCATGGACGGCGCTCTCGTCTTTCAGACAAAGGGCGATGCCCTATACTGCATAGATGAGCCGGTGCACGAACGTGACATCCTCGGCAGAGTTTGCAGAATAGAAAGCACCTTGTCTGATGGTCGGGTAAGTCGGATCGAAATGGAATCAGGCATCTGGAGAGTCATCAACTACTTCCAGGCGATTGCCGGCCTCGGAAGGTCAAAGATTACCACTTTATCGAGGCGAGGCCTGCCTTCTCACTTCGGACGCATCATAAGAAGGTTTTTTCCCAAATCTAAAGTCACAACTCCTTAAGCTCTCTCACCCTCTCGACAACCGGGGGGTGGGAATAATAGAAGGATGCGTACAGCGGATGAGGATAAAGGTTGGAGAGGTTGTCCTTCGAGAGCTTTATCAGCGCTCTCGCCATAGCATCTCTGTTTCCGGACAATTCACACGCAAACCTATCGGCCTGTTTCTCAAAGCGTCGGGAGATGTATGCGCCAAGCGGTGTAAAAGGGAACGCAACGATTCCTCCGATAAAACCAAGGAGAACAACCTTCGCAGAAAACGTGGCTTCATGAATAGCAAAAATGTCCAGCAGGAAGTCCGTCCCGAGGATTCTGAATGAGATGTAGACTCCGATAAGCGAGACTAACTCCATCCCCGCGATCATCTTCAGGACATGTCTCTTCTTCCAGTGACCGGCCTCGTGCGCCAGGACAGCCAGCACTTCGTCGTGGTCGAATGCTTCCAAGAGGGTGTCATAGAGAATTATTCTCTTGACCTTGCCGATGCCCGAAAAATATGCGTTCGTATGCCTGCTCCTCTTCGAGGCATCCATGCGAAAGACCCTGCTAACTCTAATATTCACACTCCCCATCATAGATTTAATGCTCTGTTCTAGCCCCGGATCTTCGATAGGACTGAATCTATTGAAGAGAGGTTCTATAACATAGGGCGATATGTACATCATGAAGATGCTGAAGACCAGAAAAAACAACCACACCCATACCCACCATAAA
>DATHCU010000193.1:0-3297 GCA_035319385.1 Thermodesulfovibrionales bacterium | reverse complement strand
CGGGATATTACGGTCTCCGGTCGTAACTGTGCGCACCCATCGTTCTCCGTCCCACCGGTCCAGATAGTCATCGCCGTTGCGACTAAGAAAACTGAGAGAGCCGGGTATGTCCAGGGAAGCAGGAAAAGAGAGAAATGCTCTTTTTAATCCGCACATAACATTGGCCTTTCATTGCTGTTAAAAATATTGTCGGAAGCGCATATGGCTCAAATTCACGTTTGCCAGCCAGTCTTCAATCATGTCGGCCTACTTATACTAAGTCTATCAGGGATCGGCCGTGTTGCCCATTCCCTAACGTTGCAAAAAACTTTTTCCGTTTGAAGGGCTGGTGTGATGGAAGAGTTTTTATACGACACTGTCGAATCTTTACGATTTCTTCACATCTCGTTCTTCACATCTTCACAATTTTCTTATATCCTTTAATCAAAACAGTCCGTAAAAAGGAGGAACGATGAAAAGGGTATTAGTGGCAGTAGCAGTTGCAGTATCCCTGGTGTTTGCGGTTGCCGCGTTTGGCGCCGACGGCACCGCTCCGGCAAAGGCAGCCGGCATGAGCTTTGAAGAGAAGAAGGCGTTTCATCTGAAGAAGTTGGATGAGAGAATCAAGAGCCTTCAGGATGAACGGGTATGCGCCGAAGCTGCGCAGACACCCGATGCTCTCAAGGCCTGCTGGCAGAAACACAGGGCGGAGATGAAAGAGCACCGTGGCCCGATGAAGGGCAAGGGAGGACCCGGCTGGCAGGGCGATCAGGGACAGCCTCCGGCCAAGTAATCGATCTTTATGTCTTCTTCGAAGCAGGGCGGTCAGAGGCCGTCCTGCTTTTTTGTCCCTTGTCGTCAGGGCAAAGCGGATTGGCAAGATGAACTCACGTGCTCTCGTATTCAAACTCGTAGTCAACAGCATTATAAGTCTGGCAATCATGGGAGGACTGCTGTTTCTCCCTGCCGGCACCTTTGACTGGTGGCGGGCCTGGACATTGCTGGGAATTATAGCGGCCGGATCTATAGTATCAGTTGTCGTCCTGTTCCCCGGGCACAAGGACCTGCTTTGGGAACGTCTGAGGCCCCCGATCCAGAAGAAGCAGCCACTGACAGACAAGATAATCTTGCTCTCCTTCCTGGTGTCGTTCTACAGCATGTTTGCATTCATACCGCTGGATGTGTTCCGGTTCCACCTGATGGCAAGGCCGGCTGCGATAGTCTCGTCCCTGGGTCTTGCCCTGTTCATACTCGGCTGGAGGATCGTCTATCTCGCGCTCCGGGAGAATGCCTTCGCGTCTCTCGTGGTGAAGCTTCAGGAGGAACGGCGGCAGACTGTCATCGATTCGGGCGTCTACGGCCTGGTCCGGCATCCTATGTACGCGGGAGGCATCCTCTTCGTTTTGGGCATCCCGCTCTGGCTGGAATCCTACGCTGCAACCGTGCTTGCCCTTTTTCCGGTCCTTCTGTTAATGCTGCGCATACCGATGGAGGAAAGATACCTGCGGCGGGAACTGGCCGGATATGAAGCCTATATGCGGAGAGTACGGTACAGGATAATCCCGCATGTATGGTAGGGCACAGGTCTCTCATGACGATCTCTTAAGAATGTAGTTCGAATGCGATGATGGAGGTGCGAAAGTGTGCAGGAACATCAGGACATTATATAATTTTGACCCACCGGCGACCGCCGGCGAGATTCGCGAGGCCGCCCTTCAGTTCGTGAGAAAGGTCAGCGGATTCACCAGGCCTTCGGAGGCAAATGAAGAGGCTTTCAACAGCGCGGTCGATCAGATTTCACAAACAACAGCTGCCCTGCTCGGCTCTCTGACGACTAAAGCCCCATCAAAGAACCGCGAGGCCGAACTCGCCAAGACACGCGCCCGCGCTGTCCGGAGGCAACGCCATTGAGATTTCAAAAAACCTCTCCCGCGTGGCATAATCTGAATATCAAACGGAGAGGTAACTGATATGAAGATTATTGCGTTCAACGGAAGTCCGAGAAAAGAGTGGAACACGGCAACCCTGCTGGCAAAGGCCCTTGAAGGCGCCGCGTCCCAAGGGGCAAAGACAGAACTCGTTCATCTGTATGACCTCAATTACAAAGGGTGCATAAGCTGCTTTGCCTGCAAGACCAGGGGCGGCAAAAGCTACGGAAGGTGTGCGGTCAATGACGACCTGACGCCTGTCTTCAGGGAGGTCGAGAAGGTTGATGCGGTTATCTTCGGCTCCCCGATCTATTTCGGTACTGTTTCGGGCGAGATGAAATCCTTCATGGAGCGACTCCTGTTTCCGTATTCCGAATATACCGATCCTCCACGGTCACTCTTCCCCCGAAGGATTAAGACCGGGTTTATCTACACTATGAACATCACGGAGGAGACCATGCTTGAGTGGGGCTACATCGAGCACTTCAAGCGGCACGACGTTACCCTGAAGAGGATATTCGGAGATTCTGAATACATGTGCGTCTTTGACACATATCAGTTTGACGACTATTCTAAGATGGTCGCAACCCGGTTCGACCCGGTGAAGAAAGCGCAGAGACGCACGGAGATTTTCCCGATTGATTGCCAGAAAGCCTTTGATATGGGCGCCAGGTTTGCAGGAGGCGGAAGCTGACGGTCAGCTTGAGAGCCGCAACAGTTAAGCCGCCTTAAGGCGATGCCGGCGATGGGCAGCTTTCGCCCGGCATGTACATGTATACGTCATAGGCAACACCCTGCCAGAGAACGTTTCTGCATTCCTGAGTGCGCCGTGGACCGTTTAATTCCTCCGCATCGAAAGTCCCGTTGCTCTGGTTTCTTATCCGGTCCTGGCGTCTGAATTCCGCGATTGCCGTATTCCAGCCCACGTAGCGTGAAAGATAGTCGTCGAGACCGCTTCTCTGACCTCTTCTGGAGAGTGGGCATATAAAACGTTCAGCAAGTCGCTGCTCCATGGGGGCAATGGTTGCATCGTGAATCCTTCTGGATTCGGCAATGTGCCCCTCTTCGTGCTGGTTGATTCTCGCAGCAGCTCCCGAAGTTATAAACCAGCGTCCCGCAGGGCCGGCTTGCCCCTGATCACCGGCGCGAACCCCTGTATATGAGCGGCTAATTCCGACGATCCCCGTCTGCTGCCGAACGCAGTACGACGTCTCGCCGTGAATATTCAGCGAGTCTATCTGGGGAGGTACCAGGCCCTGAATAAGCCCCGGCCTTTCGTTGCCCAGCCCACCCGGTCCGCCGGCCAGGTAATATGATGCGACCCCGGTCCTGCCCGCTGATATAAAGGCGCTGGGTCTCAAATCCGAAATAGCAGTACCCTGACCTTGCA
>DATHCU010000192.1:0-7294 GCA_035319385.1 Thermodesulfovibrionales bacterium | reverse complement strand
GCACCCCCTGCATAACGCCATCCCAATACTGCTGCTTCCTGGTTATGTCTATAAGAGATACCGGGCAGCTGTTGACCGCCGTAGAAGTCAATGTGCAGTTCGGATATATCGTCCATGATTCGATGACGGGGGCGGATGGGTCCTCATTGGCCTTTTTGTAAGTGATTGTGCATTCCTCGACGCTTGCGGGGAATGGATCAAAATCGCCAGACGGATTAAGTTTTGCCGCTGTTACCGAAATGACCGCATCTTCCCTGTGGAGCAGCACCTCCGGTCCGGTCGGATTGTCTGTAGGACATGCCAGGGGTGCGGAAAAGACGTCAAAATCAGGTCCGGCGTCACTGCTTATGGTGACGGCCTGTATCTGTATGCCGGTCGTTTCGCTTCCCGCTGAACCGGCCGCACCCGAACCGCCTCCGCAGCCGGAAAGGATACCCGCAAGCAAAAAAAATACCGCCAAAAATAAATAGCTTCTTCTCATCTTACCCCCTGTTCTCATTTTTATCATATCTTTCAACAAAATCCCTTTATTCTATGATCAGCGCTTATATGTCCGCGGTCAAACTATTCTTAGTCCTCAGCGCCGCACATTCTCTCTTCTAGTGTTTTCCAAGAATCCTCGGCGTAATGAATATAAGGAGTTCGCTCGTGTTCTGGCTCGTTGCATTTGACCTGAACAACCAGCCCAGGACAGGGATGTTCATCAGCCCGGGGACTCCCGACTGCGAATCATTCGTCGTGACCTTGTAAAGTCCGCCTATTACAATGGTCTCTCCATCTTTGATGATGACCTTCGTGTTCGCCTCTTTCTTATCCGTGCCCGGAACACCCTCAACAGAAGGGACAGTAGGATCAAGGTCTTCCTTCTTGATCTCAACGCTCATGCTTATGGACCCGTCGGGCGTTATATGAGGGGTCACGGTAAGTTCGAGTGTTACATCTTTGAACTCAGTCGATACTGTACCCTCCGTGGTGAGTTTCCGCACCGGGATGCTCTTGCCCTGCAGTATCTTTGCCTTTTCATTGTCAACCGTCAGGACCTTCGGATTTGAGACAACCTTCAGTTTTCCCATGGTCTCTATCGCGGAAATCTGAAGATCCAGGCCCATGCTTTTTGTAGGGTCTATAATTCCGAAGGTGACGCCCGATCCTGACAACGGTCCGACCGCAGTCGCAGGAAAATCGACGAGATAATTCTTTCCTGTAACCGCGCCCGGTGACAGCAGCGGGACGCCTTTCAGTCCGCCTATGGATGACAGAGTATTCTGGGCGCTGATGTTGATGCCCCACTGTATTCCAAGGTCGGTTTCGGTGTTTGTGTTTACCTCAACGATCCTTGCCTCGATCATGACCTGAGCAGTCGGCTTGTCCAGGGACTGCAGGAGATTTTCGATTTCCGGGAAGACCGAAGCAATGTCTTTGACCAGCATGGTGCTCGTCCTCTTGTCAACGTTCAGGCTTCCTCTGGCAGTAAGTATTTTTGATTGTCTGATGGCCGCCTCAACCGACCCGACATCCGCATAACTTATGGGGAATATCTTTGTCTCGAGTGGTTCAGCCTTCACCTGCGCCTCCTGCGCTTTCACCTTCTCTTCCCTTTCCTTCGCGAAAACGTTCAGGGGGGCTATTCTGATAATATTGCCCTCTATTGATTTATCAAGGCTGAAGGTCTTGAGGATTGTATCGAGCGCCTGAGTCCATGGCACATCCCTGAATTTCATCGTCGCCCTGCCCTTAACGTCAGGGTGGAGGAACATATTGCAGCCGCTGATGTCCGCAAATAATCTGAGTATGGGGACAATGTCCTGGTCCTGGAAATCAAAGTTTACATTCTCTTTTCCGGCAAGGTAATTCTCGCACCTGGTGCCTGTCATGACCGTCGGAATCTTCGCCTCTTCAGGTTCGGGGGTCGCAGGCTCCATCCTGCCGGGGTTCGCCTCCACAACATTCGCAGCCGCCGGGACGGAACCAGTGTTTCTGAGGGACACAACTATGGAATCGCCGATCGAGGAGACATCGAACCTGGTCTCTTCCTTAAGGTCCAGAACAAGCCGCACCTTGTCATCGTGTTGTCCCGACCTGATACCTTTGACGGGTGAAATAACAGTGTCAGGGACGGCCGCCTTCAGAGTTACATCCGGGATGTCTATGACTATGCGGTTGTCAAGCGGGAACACATTGGGAACCATAGACCCGTTCCCTTTTATGACAAGCTTGACATTGCCGCCGGACTGTTCGAATCCGATGCCAGATATCTCTGTCGCATTCTGCAAAGGTGTCTGAGGAGGAACAGCTTCAGGGGTCACGGCCTGGGCTTCGGGCCGGGCTTCTTTTACAGGGTCAGGCCCGTTTTCCTTCAGATCCGTTACCTTTACATCCGGCAGGGGGTCGCTCTTCCCAAAGGCAGGATTCTCTTTCACTCTCACAGTGAGAACATTGTTCTTGTATTCCTGTTCATAGGAAGACGGGCTTTGCAGAAGGATTTCTAATCTGGACTTGAGGGTGGGGGTTCCGCTTTGGGAAGGACTAATCTCTGTTATTCCGGCTTTTGAAGACACGATCTTCTTTGAAAAAGCGCCAAGAGAGACATCCGGCAGATCAATTATCATCCGGTAAGGATCCCCGGGCTTGTATATCGTATAGATGAACGGCTTGTCCGCGGCTATCCTGACTGCATTGTCCTGGATATCGATACCCGTGACAACCGCTGCCGCTGGCTTAAGCGTATCGTTGTCTCCATTTCGTGTCGTCGCGCAGCCTGAACAGACGATAAGCATAAGCCACAGCGCCGAGAACACGGCGAGTCCGGCGTTCACCAGCGAGCGTTCTTTATTGATATGTAAGAGCTCTGTGCCCTCCGCACAGCGCTCATCAAGAATCACAGCATGTCTCATTCTTCTTCCCCCTTATGGAGTTTCAGGATCGTATCCCTTGGCTTTAGATTGCCTCTGTAGTCCTTGATAAATTCCCTGATAACTACAGTATCCTTCGTAATCTTTTCTATCTTGCCTCCCTGAAGTCCTATGGTCATACCTTCGACGATTGTGTAATTCTTCTTGTCGGGCAGTTTTATCAGAGCATAATATTTATTGTTCGCCCACGCAATAGCAAGGAGGCGGATCTCTTCGACGTCGTAACTCTCAAAAGGACTGGCTCCCCTCTTCTTCATCGGCTTCTGTTTTGTAATCTCTATCAATGAGAGGAAAGGATCCCTTTTACCTTTCGAATCATAACCGATCTCCTCCGGCGCAGCCTTTGCGGGCTCGGCGGCCGGCTTCTGCACGATCTTCGCCTCCGCCGGCTTGACCTTCTCAGCCATCGGCTTCTTGACCGCCTGCTCTTTCTTGCAGCCCGCGAAGGCAAACAACAGGCAGACCATCAGAATGTATGTAAAGCTCTTCATTTCTTCTTCGGGGCTCCTTTAGCCGGTTTTCCCGCGGCCTTTGCCTGCAATTCCGCCTCGGGAACGGACGAGAACGTTGTCGCTGTCAGAGTGATCTTCTCGACGGCGAAACCTTTTTCGGGCTTAGGATCGCTGAGCCTGAAATCACTCACGTTAACGATCCTGTTCAGCTTGGTCAGGCTGCTGAAGAAATAGCCCAGGCTGTGATAGCTGCCCAGCAGTTCCACCCTGACCGGTATTTCGTATACGATGCCGCTCGAATGCATCTTCTTTGATTCCGGCTTCCAGAGAGAAATCTTCAAACCCGACCTGATGCAAAGGTCAGAGACCTGCTTTAGCAGACTCGTGACTTCCTTCTCTTCAGGAAGCTGAAGCTTCAGTTCTTCGAGTCTCTTTCTCAACCGCTCGTTCTCAAGGGTCAACTGCGGAAGCTTCGCAGCCTTTGCCTGGTTCTTTGCTATCTCGTTCTCCTGCCCAGCTATCTTTATATCCAGAGCCTTTATCTCATTGCGTTTAGGGGAAACAAAAACAAACAGGACAAAAACAATAATCGCCACAGACGGGAGGGCAGACAACAGAACCTTCACGTACTTAGGCATGCTTGCCAGATTAATGTTCAGTTTCGGAGCCATTTTATGCCTTTATCTTGCATGTCAACTTAAACATATAGACAGATATCTTTTCCTTTTCCGCGCTCTTGGATTCCTGGAGATACACATCGGCGAACATTGGCGATGCCTTCAGATTGTCGACAAAGGACACTATCTCGGAGTTTGTGAACCCGAAGCCGTCGATGCTGAGGTTGCTGGAAGCCGAGACAGCCATGTTCTGAAGCCATATACCCTTGGGCAGCAGAGAACCTATCTCTCCAAGGACTCTGACCGGAACCGTCTTGTTCTTTCCCAATTGCTCGATAACGTCACTTCTCTCCTTGAACATTTTGTTGCGGGCCTCAAAATCATCCACGGCCTTTATCTGCTCCTTCAACTCAGCGACCTTTCGTTCTTTGGCCGCGTAAGTGGCCTTCCTCTCAGACAGAAGTGAGCCGTAATAAAAGGCGACATAGGCTGCGAGAGCAGCGACAATAATAGTGACGACAAATGAGGCGATGAAAAACGCCGGCAGGGGCTTCGCCTTCTTTTTCCGCTTGATGGGCAGAAGATTTACTTTGATCATCTGTCCCCGGGCCTCCTGAGAGCCAACCCGGCGGCTACTGAAAGCATAGGCGCAATTTCCTCAATATATGTCATATCAAACTTCTTGGGAATCCTGATATTCTTGAAAGGCTCCAGCACCTTTGTTTCCACACCTATTTTCTCGGAAAGAAGTTTCTGGAAGTCTCTCACAAGGGCGCACCCGCCGCTCAGCACCACTTCGTTGATGTCTTCATGAAAGTATTCAAGCGAGCGGTTCACTTCCCCTATTATCTCTTCCGATGCCAGTTCCATGACAGAAAAGGCGTCCTGCGGGGATATATTCTCAACAGCCTCTCCGCGCTTGAGTCTTTCAGCAACATCATATGTGAGATTGAACTCTCTCTGCAGGACTTCCGTATGGAGATTGCTGCCGACAGCGCTGTCCCTGGTGAACACAGACACGCCGCCTTTGAGGATATTCATATTAATGGTACTCGCACCTATATTTACAAGTGCTATATTTTTGCCGGGCTCGATTTCGTAATTTATCTCATAGATATTTTCGAGGGCGAATGAATTAACGTCAACTATCTGGCAGTTCAGACCGGCCTCTTTTACAACCGAGATGTACTCATTGACGATTTCCCTCTTGACCGCAACCAGGATGACGTCCATCTGGCTGGGTTCTTCCTTCGGTCCGAGGATCTGGAAATCAAGATTAACGTCTTCTATGTCGAATGGAATGTACTGCTCAGCTTCGAATTTTATCGACTCATAGAGTTCCTCTTCAGACATATCCGGCAGGGCAACTCTCTTGATGATGACCGATGAATGTCCGGCAACGCTGATGACGACGTCTTTAGTCTTTAACTTGGCTTTTCTGACTAATTCCTTCAGGGAATCAACAAGCCGGAGGGAATCGATTATTGAACCGTCAACGATCAGTTCGGGAGGCAGGGGCAACATGTCAAAGAGTTCAAGTTCATAGCCTCCCTTGGCCTCCTTAAGCTGAACGGCCTTGAGATAGCCGGAACCTATATCCAGCCCAATGGTACTCTTTCCGCTGAAGAACATACGGATATGAATACCAGAAAAAACAGAACTTGTCAAGTATTTTTTTATTTAATACAAGCAGATTTGGTTAAAACCCTAATAAATTAGTTTAACAATCTCTCAATTTTTATCATATCTCCGTCAATTCTTCCAATCCCAAAAAGGTTATGAGCGGGGTCTTTCAGTCTGACATAATCCTCTCCCTGTCCCGATGCGCCCAGGACATCGGACCGGCCAAAAATTATACTAATGCTTGCGCCCTTGCCGGGATAATCAGCGGGTACAGGCACGGGAACCCCGTTCCTTGCCCTCCGATAAGACTCTGGACCCAGGACGCATTCTGTCAGATGCGGAATTGCATCATCGATCGAGAAGAAGGAGAAGTTTGGTGTCGTCAAATCCTCGAATGACACCGAGTCCTTTAGATGAAAGATACCCACCCTTGTCCTCTCAAGAGCTGTCATGTGAGCCCCCACGCCGAGGGCATTTCCAATGTCGTCACAAATCGACCTTATGTATGTTCCCTTGGAGCATGATACCGCGAGGTCCAGATAGGGAGGCTCGAATGAGATCAGATCTATTGATTCAATTGTCACCGTTCTCGCCGGCACTTCAAGTGTTATTCCTTTGCGCGCCAGTTTGTAAAGGGTCTGGCCCTGCATTTTGATAGCGGAATACATAGGCGGGGTCTGCTGAATCAGCCCTTGAAAAGCGGGGAGTATCCTCCTTACTTCCCCTTCGGTTATTTCTCCATATTCCTTTCTTTCAACAACGGCGCCGGTGGAATCATAAGTATCCGTCCTTTCACCGAGTTTCAGCCGGACGGCGTATTCTTTGTTCTGGTCGGAGAGGAATCGCGCTATCTTGGTGGTCTCGTCCAGACAAACGATGAGCACCCCCGTTGCGATCGGATCAAGAGTGCCTGCATGCCCTGCCTTTTTTGCGCCAAGCAGTTTCTTGACCCTTGTAACCGCCTGCTGTGATGAGATATCGCGGGGCTTATTGAGGTTGATGATTATGTTCGTGTTGGGCAACTTCTGTTCCAATTTCAGGGGTCCCGAAAGTCTTCGGAACCCCTGATTGATATGCCAGGCATGTAGTAGTGGCGCGCCCAGGAGGATTTGAACCCCCGACCTGCGGATTCGTAGTCCGTCGCTCTATCCAGCTGAGCTATGGGCGCAATCCTTTATCCTTTTTTCACACCCTCTTTAAGGATGATCCCATATTTGGAATGCACAAAGGCATGCATAGAAGGGACCTTTGCGAAGAGCCACGCCCACTGCTTTCCTGACTTGGGGTCCGGGAATATCTGCTTCTCGTTTTCGTAGACCCGTATCGTCAGACCGGGGTTATTGGGCTGATTCGACTTGGAAGTAATAGTCAGTCCTTCAAACTGGATATCAGGAAGGAACTCTCCAACGTGGACCTTGAGGTTGCTGTTGGGAATTTTGAAATCGCTATTCAGTTTTACGGTATATTCCTGTTTCGTCTTTGCTGTTTTGTCTTCTACAATTATCTTGGCTCCGCTCCATTTGCCTTTAACATCGGGAGGGACCACAATCTGAGTCTTTCCCTTTGCCATCATCATTCCCGGATTGCCCATCTGAGCTCCCGGAGGCATCTGACCCGGAGGCATCTGACCCGGAGGCATCTGACCCGGAGGCATCTGACCTGGAGGCATCTGACCTGGAGGCATCTGACC
>DATHCU010000191.1:0-2381 GCA_035319385.1 Thermodesulfovibrionales bacterium | reverse complement strand
GTGAGCCTTCAATGCCATGCCGTATTTCCGGTTCTTTCTGTTTCATCATCTTCCTTTGTTCAGTGATTTCCCCGTGTTCTGAATTCTAGTCTTAATCCATCCATCCGATGCATTAATTCCCCGCCACATCACGCTTCCCGGTCCGCCCGGCGCCGGGATGTCAGCTATTTGACTAAGTTCCGCCAATGCGTCACATAGAAGCAAGTATGAGGCCACAAAAACCGGATCTGCTGTCATTATTAGTCTTATCGGTGGTTCTCATTGATTTCTGTATAGGTGAAAACCCTTTCGACAGTCAACTAAATCCTTTACGCAGGTAAGATTGGTTTCTATCGGATTCCTTTTTGCCGGTTCCGAACGGCTGGAAGGCCGCGGTGCAATCATAAACAACAGGGGTTTTTGTGGTAATATTAAGATTATGAAATTTTATGGGCCGTCGGTTCAACAGAGCCGGATGACTTATGCTTGTTGATTACAAACAGAAGAAGTTCCTCATCATTGATGATTTTCCTGAATTCAGAAAGTCTCTACGTTTCATGATGAGGACCTTCGGAGCGGTCGAGATCGACGATTCTGGATCCGGAGAGGATGCGATAGAGCTTATACAGAGAAAGGCTTACGACGTCATCCTCTGCGACTACAATCTGGGGCATAACCGCAAGGACGGTCAGCAGGTTCTGGAGGAGATAAAACATCGCGGACTGATAAAGCTTACGACAGTTTTTATCATGATTACCGCGGAAAATACTAGCGATATGATCATGGGAATCGTCGAGTACCAGCCTGACGATTATCTCATAAAGCCTTTTACCAAAGAGAGCCTGAAGGCGCGCCTCGAAAAGGTCTTTAAGAAGAAGGCAGATTTCGAGCTCGTTGCCGAAGCAATGGGCAAGAAGGAATACCGTCACGCCATCGACATATGCGACATGTATATAGAGCAGAGGCCGCCTAACATGTTCGAGTACATTAAATTGAAGGGGGACCTCTGTATCCAGATCGGGGACTACGACAAGGCCATGTCCGCATTTGAGCAGGCCCTGTCATTCCGTGAAATTCCGTGGGCCAGGCTCGGCATCGGCAAGGTCTTCTTTTACAGAGAGGAACACGAGAAGGCCAGGGATGTCTTCGTCTCTCTGATGAAGAACAACAAGATGTATGTCGCAGCCTATGATTGGCTGTCAAAGACCCTTCTCAAATTGAACGATTACAAATATGCCCAGGACGTACTTGAGACGGCAGTGGTCGTTTCGCCGAAATCAGTTGTCCGTCAGAAGGCACTCGGGGAGGTCTCCCTTCAGAACAAGGACTACGACGTGTCCGAAAGATCTTTCAAGTCCGCGATAAGCCTTGGAAAGCATTCCGTTCTGAAGAGCCCTTCGGCCTACACGGGGCTGGCAAAGGCGCTTGTCAACAAAGACGAGTCTGAAGAAGCGATCAGCGTCCTGAACGGCATACAGGATGAATTCAAGGGGAGTTCCGAGGCTGCTTTTCAGGCTGCTGCCATGAAGGGACTAGTCTTTAAGAAGATGGGCAATGAAGAGGAGGCCAGGAAATCCATCCAGGAGGCGGTCGGTCTGTTTGACAGTTCCTCAAGAAACATCCCGGGTGATACGATAATCGATCTCGCAAAGACATGCCTCGAGATGGGGGAAAAAGAGAACGGCCTGAAACTGATACAGGAAGTCATCAGGAATAACCATGACGATGCGGCAGTGATCGAGACGGTGCAGGCGGTGTTTAACGAATCAAACCTGGCTGAGGAAGGTAATAAGCTGATCAATTCCACGAGAAGAGAGATTATACAGATAAACAACGATGGGGTCAAACTCGTGGATGAAGGCAAGCTGACCGAGGCGATTGAACGTTTTGAGAAAGCGGCTGCGAACCTTCCCGGAAACAAGATCATTATTGCAAACGCCGCTCAGGCGCTGCTCATGCAGCTACAAAAAGCGGGGAAGAATGAAGCTCTGCTTCGAAAAGCAAAGAACCATCTTGAAAGGCTCCAGGAACTCGACTCCAGCTATAAGAAGCTGGCAAAGCTACTTGATATGTATGAAAAGCTCTCGGTATCCTGAAGCCATCAGTGTTCCACTTGCGGAATATCCGGACACGGGAGGCAACCCGTGTCATGGCCAATACATGAAGTGAGGTGACCATATGCCCGGCGATGACAACGGCCTTGATTTCTCGTCTTACCTTGCATCACTTGCACACGATATGAAGAATTCCCTTGGTATGCTCCTCAACACAGCCGATGAAATCCTTGACGGGTGCACACCTGATTCCTGTCCTTCTTACGGCCTTCTCTCCCGTCTGCAGTATGAGTCGAAGCGGGCAAGCAACAATCTCATTCAGCTTCTGACTCTGTACAAGATCGACAA
>DATHCU010000190.1:0-3777 GCA_035319385.1 Thermodesulfovibrionales bacterium | reverse complement strand
CTTAAATTCTCTACAGGCGGATCGAAGGGATGCCTGGCCGGACAGCTGATCGCGCTGATAGACGTTGACGGCAACGTGCTGCCATGCAGTTATTTCCCGAAGCCTGCGGGAAATATAAAGACCCAGTCTTTCAAAGATATCTGGGAGAATTCAGAGTTGTTCAAAGAGCTGCGAGATTTCAAAAAATACAAAGGGAAGTGCGGTTCGTGCGAATATGTCAATGTGTGCGGGGGCTGCAGGGCCCGCGCGTACGCCATATCGGGTGATTACCTCGATGAAGAACCGTTTTGCGGCTACATGCCTCGAAAGCTGACAAGGATAGAAAAAGGGGGAGAACATGAATGATACATTTCTGAAAGCCTGCCGCGGGGAAAAGGTGGATTACACTCCTGTCTGGTTCATGCGCCAGGCAGGCCGTTATCTTCCGGAGTACCAGGCGATACGATCTCACATAGATTTCCTGACCCTGTGCAAGAACCCGAAGTTTGCGGCGGAAGTTACTATACAGCCAGTCGATATCCTCGGAGTCGACGCTGCGATCCTTTTTTCCGATATCCTCATCCCTGTAGAGGCGATGGGCATGCATCTGGAGTTCTCTGAAAAAGAGGGCCCTGTTCTCAGCGAGCCGGTCAGGAACAAGGCCGCTGTAGAGAAGCTCATTATCCCTGATGTCGAAGAAGACCTGCCTTTTGTCCTGGAGACGATCAGGATACTGCGTAAAGAACTGGAGAACAAGGTGCCGCTGATCGGGTTTTCCGGCGCACCATTTACCCTGGCCACATACATGATTGAAGGCGGATCGTCAAAAAACTATCTGAATACCAAGAAGATGATGTATCAGAACAGCGGGGCTTTTCGTTATCTCATGGAGAAGCTCTCGGATGTGGTGACCTCATATCTATCTTCACAGATAGATGCAGGCGCACAGGCGGTTCAGATATTCGATTCGTGGGCAGGCATTCTCGCTCCTTCAGACTACAGGACGTTTGCCCTTCCTTATGTCAAGAAGATCATTTACGACGTCAAGAAGGGGGGCGTTCCGGTGATCTATTTTGCGAACAACTGCGCAGGCATACTGAAAGAGGTCAAGAAATGCGGCGCAGATATCATAGGGATAGACTGGAGGATCGACCTCGGGGATGCCATCAAGAAGGTCGGCAAGAAGATTGTGGTCCAGGGGAATCTCGATCCATGCGCCCTATTCCTGCCCAGGGAAAAGCTGGAGGAAAGGGCCAGGGAAATACTGTGGAAGGGAGAAACCGCCAAGGGTCATATTTTCAACCTTGGACATGGGATACTGCCCCAAACGCCGGTTGAGAATGTCATCGCCCTCGTAGAAGCAGTGCACGCCCTTGGGAGAAATAACGCTGACTAATAATGCTCCTCAGGAAACTATTGGGGTAATACTGCTTAACCTCGGAGGACCTGATTCCATCCAGGCAGTGAAACCGTTTCTTTACAACCTCTTTTCCGACCGGCAGATTATCCAGCTCGGGCCTCCTTTTATGCAAAGACCATTGGCCCGGCTCATATCAGGCCTGCGGTCGAAGAAGACAGAAAAATACTACGGCCTAATTGGAGGAAGATCACCCATAGTCAAAATCACAGCGGCTCAGGCTGCGGCTCTGGAAACAGAACTGAATTCGTCCATTGTCACTGATTCTTTGTCCCCTGCCTTCAGGGTGTATACCGGAATGCGCTACTGGCATCCTCTCATCGAGGACGTCATTCCCGGGATGAAAGCAGATGGAATCAAGAAGATAATCGGCCTGGGACTTTATCCTCAGTATTCAGTGGCAACATCGGGTTCCTCTTTTTCCAAGTTCGACGAAGTTGTATCACTCCACCAAATGGAGGCTCTCCGCATAGAATCATGGCACAATAACCCGCATTATATCGACGCTTTGGTCTATGTGATAAAGCAAGGTCTCGGTTCTTTTCCACCCTCATCCGTCAGCGCTCCATCTTCAGCTTCCGGAGAAATCCACGTCCTCTTCAGCGCTCACAGCCTGCCCAAGAAGATCATTGATCAGGGAGACCCCTATGTTGATCAGATCAAGGGTACTATCAGCGAAATACTGAAGAAGATGGACATAAAGTGGCACCTGAGCTATCAATCCAAGAGCGGCCCTGTAAAATGGCTCGAACCATCTACAGAAGAGAAGATCCGTGAACTTGCAAAAGAAGGAGTAAGAAACCTTCTTGTAGTGCCCATAAGCTTCGTCTCAGACCACATCGAGACCCTTTACGAAATAGATATACTCTACAGAGATTTTGCCGAATCGCTTGGTATCCACCTGAGGCGGGTGGAATCACTAAACACCCTCCCTCTGTTTATCAAGGCCCTGAAGGATGTTGTTTTAGGGTGCATGGCCTCAAAGGGATGGTTTTAGCTTCGGATTACTTGATTTTACTACATGCACTGTGGTATTAAATAAAGACTTTTTCTTGCAGCCGGCTGAGGTGTTTCTTTGAAAGCCGGCTATTATTTCGTTATCAATTAAGTACCGCTATTTTTGTTGATGCTGGACAACGCCTCTTCACATATTCAGCGTCTCAAAAAACCGGCAATTTGACGATGAATTTGGAGACAACATGGGATTCCTAGTCTTTAAGGGCGGGATTCATCCCCCTGACAAGAAATCGCTCTCTGCGGACAAGCCTGTAACTGAAACAAAACGGCCGGAGTTTGTCGTTGTCCCCCTGAGCCAGCACATAGGCGCGCCATGCAAGCCGGTGGTCTCCGTTGGTCAGGAAATAAAGAAGGGTGAGATAGTCGGCGAAGCCACCGGTTTTGTCTCTGCTCCTGTCCATTCTTCTGTTTCAGGCAAGGTGACTGCGATAGCCGACTTCCCGAATTCAATGGGAAGGATGGTAAGTTCGATCGTCATCGAAAACGACGGCAGGGAAGAATGGGCTCTACTTAAGGACAATCCTGACTTCATGAACCTCTCCGCCGATGAGATGAAAGCAAAAATAAAAGATGCCGGAATCGTCGGTATGGGGGGGGCAACTTTTCCTACCGTTGTGAAGCTTTCTCCTCCAAAGGAGAAACCCATAGACACGGTGATAATCAACGGCGCGGAGTGCGAACCATATCTGACCGGCGACTACAGACTTATGATCGAACATCCGAAAGATGTACTGGATGGGCTGAGGATACTGATGAAGGTCCTGGGAGTTGCCAAAGGTTTCGTGGGCATTGAGGACAACAAACCCGCTGCGGTGCGCTCGATGCAAGAAGCGGCAGCAGGCATGGAAGGCGTAGCAATCCTCAGTCTGCATACTAGATATCCCCAGGGCGCTGAGAAGATGCTGATAAAGGCCGTGACCGGGAGAGAAGTGCCTCCCCGGGCGCTTCCCATGGACGTCAGAGTTGTGGTCCAGAATACTGGCACAACACGGGCGGTCTTCGAAGCGGTGCGGTACGGTAAACCTCTCATCGACCGCGTGGTTACTGTTTCAGGTGAGGGAATCAGAGAGCCGAAGAATCTATTGGTGAAGATAGGCACTCTTGTATCTCAGCTCGTCGAGGAATGCGGCGGCCTCACTGAGGAAGGAGTCAAGGTACTATCAGGCGGTCCGATGATGGGGTTTGCACTGGCCTCACTTAATCTGCCCGTGACTAAGGGAACTTCAGGAATCATAGCTCTCACGGAGAGAGAGATCGCTCACGCAGAGAGTTTCAGCCCGTGCATACGCTGCGGCAGATGCATCGAGGCCTGTCCGATGGGACTTATGCCTCTGATGCTTAGTGTATATTCGGAAAAAGGTTTT
>DATHCU010000189.1:0-9213 GCA_035319385.1 Thermodesulfovibrionales bacterium | reverse complement strand
TTCAACCTTCGAGACCACAAGATCCACTCCGGCATCCCCCTTATTTCCGTCGGCGATATTAGGGACAACTTGCCCCGTGGCCTTCAAGACTTCCGGTTTCTGACCTGTTTGGACTTCGACCGGCTTCTTCACCTCTTCTTCGGGATGGACCGGCACAGGGGTTACCAACCCCAAGACCAAAATAAACACGCATAGCGGAACACTTATAATTCCTGTCTGCACACGCTTATACATCATCTGGACTGTCGCTCCTAATTCACGTCGGTCTAAAAACAAGCTGCCTCAATAGAACGCATACAATTATATCAGGTTTCCATCAGATGGAGGAAGCGCTCCCGAAGTCTTTCAACGATGAAAATGGTCCTGCCCCTCTTCATCATCCCCGCCTACTTCATCCCTGTATGCCCTTCTCTTCTTCACCAATCTGACAAACCCGTATATCGTTATCACAGCGGTCAGGGCAAAGATGATCTCGTAGATGTTGTCGCTAACATACAGAAACCAGGAATGCCTTCTCTTGGACCACAACTGCCATGCTCGATCAAGCTCCGGCAAGCTCATCGAAAATGTCTTTCTGACCGCTTCCTGCACGGTATCTCCATTATGCATGTAGCCAAGGAGCGCCAGCAGTGACTGACTGCCGAACCTGGCCACCATGTACTGAACGATACTCCTGCTTTCCTGATAGGCGAGTGCAAGATTTTTTTCGTCCGAAGGAAATCTATCCAGTCTTTGTATTTCTATGACAGAGCCGGATATAACGGCCCTTGAGAATATGTCTTCCTGTTCTCCCCAAAGAAGCTCTGCAACTCCCCCGCTCGCCCATTGACAGACCCCTTCGTCGAGCCATCGCGGGAGCCGGTCCCTATCTATCTTGCTGTGTAAAAGCAGATGGCATGCCTCATGTTTCAAAGTTGTTTCAACTGTAAACGGTTTGGCATATATCCTCGATGCGTCAAGAACAATAAGGTTTCTACCGGGTACTGCGTATGCGACAATGATATCGCTTCCGGCGATCTCCCGGAACTGATGCCTGTCCTTCACCAGTACGATATCCGGGGTAAAATCGGCCTTCCACTTAAAGGTTCGTTCCAGGTCAGCCTTTGTCGACGGATATATCCCGGCAACATCCCTTGCGACGCCCGACAAGGACCTGTCAAAAAATATATTCGAATCCGTTGTACGCATGGTTATCGTATCAGCACTAAGCAGGCTGACAGAAAGAAACAAAAACATCACAGCAGACATGAGACAGACTCTGAACATGATGAATTATTTTTGCTCTTTTCGCAATATAACGCAATGCCGTCTTTTGTCGAATTGCCCGTCCGGTGCTATAATAAGCAGGAAATTGAGACGCTGGGAGGCTGGATGAGGTCACTGAGAATCGCACTTGCACAGATCAACCCTACAGTAGGCGACCTTGAGGGCAATGTCGACAAGATTGTCGATTACATCCACAAAGCCCGGAGGGCAGGCGCGGGGATCGTGGCATTTCCTGAACTTGCCATAACCGGTTATCCTCCCGAGGATCTCCTTCTGAAGACACAGTTTATCGATGACAATTTGATCGCCCTGAAAAAAGTAAGGGAGAACGTCGGCAACATAATGGCGGTCGTCGGTTTCGTGGACAGAAGAGAAGATATTTACAATGCGGCTGCGGTGCTTCACAATCGCAAAGTCGTTGACGTTTACCACAAGAAATACCTGCCTAATTATGGAGTATTTGACGAGTACCGGTATTTTCAGGCCGGCGCGCGCAGCCCGATATACAAGATTGCCGATACCTGGATAGGAGTAAATATTTGCGAGGATATCTGGTATCCGGAAGGTCCGGCCAGAATTCAGGCCCTTGCAGGGGCTGAGTTGATCATAAACATCAACGCCTCCCCTTATCACATCGGGAAAGGCCAATTCAGGGAACACATGCTCTCAACCCGCGCTTCGGACAACCTCGTAATCATTGCGTATCTGAACACTGTGGGCGGACAGGACGAACTCGTATTTGACGGACACAGCCTTGTTATTGACCAGGATGGAGCTGTCATAGCAGCAGGCAGACAGTTTGAGGAGGACCTGATCGTCACCGATATAGACCTTGAAGGCATAATGATGAAGAGACTTCATGCCCCGCTCAGGAGACAGGAGGTCATGAAGCTTGAGAAAGGCTCTGTTGAAAAGATAAGTATACCGTTCAAGTCGACCCCAAAGATGAAGAAGACGCCTCAGTCAGATAAGATTGCGGCCATGGAAGAGTCGGAAGAGATTTACAGGGCACTCGTACTTGGAACGTCAGACTATATTAGGAAGAATGGATTTAGCAATGTTGTAATTGGATTGAGCGGTGGGATTGATTCGGCCTTGGTCGCAGCCATCGCCGTTGATGCACTGGGAAAAGACAATGTGAGGGTGCTCTTCATGCCGTCTCCCTACACCTCAGCCCAAAGCAGGGAAGATGCCTTTTCTGTTGCGGCCAATCTGGGCATAAAGATGACCGAAATATCCATTCACGGCATCTTCGAGAGTTATTTATCGGCTCTGAAAGAAGGGTTTCTCGGACTCCCTCCGGACGTCTCCGAAGAGAACCTTCAGGCAAGGATAAGGGGGAATATCCTCATGGCCTTTTCGAACAAGTTCGGATGGCTTGTCCTTACGACGGGAAACAAATCCGAGATGAGCGTTGGATATGCCACGCTATACGGCGACATGGCAGGCGGATTCGCAGTTATCAAGGACGTCCCGAAAACCATGGTATATGAACTTTGCTTGTGGAAAAACAGGCAGGGCAGAGTGATAATACCTGAAAGTATCCTCATCAAGGAACCTTCAGCCGAACTCAAACCCGGTCAGAAGGATACGGATACCCTGCCGCCTTATCCCGAACTTGATCCCATATTGAAGGCGTATATCGAAGACGACAGCGGCTTTGACGAGATTCTAGCGCTCGGATGCGGTCCCGAATGTGCACGCAGGGTAATCAGAATGATCGATCGAAGCGAATATAAGAGAAGGCAGGCGCCACCCGGCATAAAGATAACTCCCAGGGCCTTTGGGAGGGACAGGCGCTTCCCGTTAACCAATAAATACAGGGGTTACTGATGAAGAAAGGGACTCCCGCAATTGCAGGATTACTCTTGTCCGCGGTCTTGTTTGTCAATCCCGTTTCGGCTGCCGACAACAGAACCCTCCAGATTAAGAAGCAGCCTGAAATCCAGCAGATCAAGCCAAGGAAGCCGGTGAAGATCAAACTGAAAAGATCAACAGAGGGGAAGTACACTTGGGACCTTTCCGGCGATGACGTTGATGAAATTATCAGGGCGGACAAGAGGCTGAGAAAACTGCTCAATCTGGAATGATCGGCACCCTCTTCATAGTTTCCACTCCGATCGGCAATCTTGAGGACATCACCCTTAGGGCGCTGCGCGTGCTCAAAGAAGCGGACATCATCGCAGCCGAGGATACCCGCCATTCACTGAAACTGCTTACCCATTACGGGATATCCAAACCAATGATCAGCTACTGGAGAGAACGCGAACAGACCCGCGCCGAGGAGCTGATCGGGAAGCTTCTTCAGGGCAAATCCGTCGCTCTCATTTCAGACGCCGGCACGCCGGGTATTGCGGACCCCGGAACTGTCCTCATCAGGAGAGCTCTGCAGGAAAACATTAATGTCGTGCCCATACCCGGAGCCACGGCTTTTGTTGCAGCCCTGTCCGTCTCCGGAATTTCAACCGAGGAGGTCATCTTTATCGGTTTTCTCCCGTCCAAAAAGACTCAGCGCGAAAAGCTGCTCAGGGAACTGTCTCTCGAAAAGAGGACCATCGTTTTCTATGAAGCGCCGCACCGGATCATAGAGACGCTGTCCGGCATGGAGACGCTCTTCATCGGGAGGAAGGCTGCTGTTGCAAAGGAGATCACGAAGATGCATGAAGAAGTCTTGCGCGGCAGTGTCTCCGACATCCTACTGCGTATCAGTGAATTGAAGATCGCGGGCGAGTATGTCGTTGTTATCGAGGGCAGGAGAGATGAGGCAATCTACCCTATAAAAGAGGCCGTTGCCGAGGTAATCTCTCTGGTCAAGACAGGGATGGGACGAAAAGAAGCCGTGCGGAAGATATCTGAAACATATGGCCTAAGCAAAAAGGAATTGTACGACCTGAGCCTGGCAGAGGAAATCGCTTGACTTTTTCGGCCCTTAACAATAAAATTTTGATATTATATCCTAATCTTAAGGGGGTAAGGTGTCACATAAGCTTCTTCTCGCGGACGACAGCATTACCATACAAAAAGTTGTTGAGCTGATACTGGCGGATGAAGATTTTGAGATAAAGTCAGCCGGCAACGGGGAAGAGGCGCTGGCGCTGGTTTCATCGTTTGAGCCCGACGTAGTCCTGGCCGACATAGAGATGCCGAAAATGAACGGTTATCAGCTTTGCGACAGGCTTAAACAAAACCCCTCTACAAGTTCGGTACCGGTTATCCTTTTGACAGGCGCTTTTGAACCTATTGATGAAGAACTGGCAAAACAGGTCAAGGCCGACGACTTCATTGTAAAACCTTTTGAATCTCAGGAATTGATCAGCAAGATTAATGCCGTCCTCACAATCATGTCGGTGGCAGAAGCTGACCTGTCCGAGGAGAGCGCCGTCGTGGCGGAAGCCCTGGGCATCGAGGATGAGGCTGTCTCCGCAATCGAAGAATCGTCCTTTGAACAAGATGGGATAGAGGAGGATCTTTGGACGATGGAAGAGGATACCGGGGCCCAAAAACTTGAGGCCTGGCCGGCCGAAGAAGCTCCGACTGCGGAGGCGGAAGAATTCGCGGAACTCGCGGAGGAAACCTTCGCCGAGATTGCGGAGCCGGCGGAAGAGGTCAGAACCAAACCTGCCGAAAAAGCGCGCCCGACAGAAATGAAAGCGGACTTCTCTGGGGTGGTACTTCCGTCCCGCGATGATTTCAGAGAGTATTTTAAAGGCGTTGTTGATGAAAAGATGTCAGCTCTTGTTTCATCTCTCGATATAAAGGAAGCGGTCCTCGCTGCTCTGATGCCTTTGATGAAAGATGCTGTCGAAAAGATCCTCTGGGAAGTGGCTCCCGACCTTACTGAAAGGATGCTCAAGGAGATGCTGAAAGGCAGTCTCGAGTCCTTAAGCAAAGAGGTCGAAAAAGTCATCTGGGAGACAGTTCCTGACCTTGCGGAGACGATGATTTCTAAAGAAATAGAGAGGATTAGGTCAGAATTTTAGACAAGGGCTTCGATCCACAAGGTGTTGAACAACACTGGTATGATTTCTGGGTTTCCAAGGGATACTTTTCTCCGGACCCGTCATCTGCGGGTGTTCCTTATTCTCTCGTAATACCCCCCCCAAATGTCACTGGCTCGCTGCACATGGGCCATGCCTTGAATACCGTCCTCCAGGACATCCTGTCCCGCTGGAAGAGAATGTCCGGCTGCAAAGTCCTTTGGCTTCCGGGAACAGACCACGCAGGCATAGCAACACAGAATGTCGTTGAGAAGCAGATCGCTGCGGAAGGTCTCGACAGACATTCACTCGGCAGAGACGAATTCATCCGGCGTGTGTGGAAATGGAAGGCCGAGTCCGGGGGTAGGATCATACATCAGCTGAAGAGACTGGGAGTTTCCTGTGACTGGTCACGGGAGAGGTTTACCCTTGATGAAGGTCTCTCAAAGGCCGTAAGGGAGGTCTTTGTCCGTCTTTACGAAGAAGGTCTTATTTACAGGGACAACCGTCTGATCAACTGGTGTCCACGCTGTCATACGGCCCTATCAGACCTGGAAGTTGAGCACGAAGAACTCGAAGGCAAGCTGACTTACATAAAATATCCGATCGCGGGCATCAGCGGCGAATTTATTACTGTTGCTACGACGCGCCCGGAAACTATGCTCGGTGATACTGCGGTAGCTGTCAATCCGGAAGACGAAAGATACAAGGACTATATCGGCAGGTCTGTCGAACTGCCTCTTATAGACAGAAAGATACCTGTGGTGTCCGACCCGGCGGTTGATCCCAAATTCGGGACAGGAGCTGTCAAGGTGACTCCAGCTCATGACTTCAATGATGAAGCGGTCGCGAAGAGACAAAATCCCCCCCTACCGTTCATTACGGTCATAGGAGATGATGGAAAGATGACTCCGCTTGCCGGGAGGAAATATGCCGGGATGGACAGGTACGAGTGCAGAAAGATAGTCCTCGAGGACCTGAAGGCATTAAACCTGATCGAGAAACAGGTCGCGCACATGCACGCGGTCGGACACTGTTACAGATGCAAAACGATCACGGAACCTCTTTCGACGCCACAATGGTATGTGAATATCCAGTCCATCGCCCAAGAGGCTATAAAGGCTGTCAGAGAAGAGCAGATACATATTATTCCAAAATCATGGGAGAATACCTACTTTGCCTGGATGGAAGATATAAGGGACTGGTGCATTTCGCGGCAGATATGGTGGGGACACAGGATCCCCGTCTGGTATTGTCAGGATATGAGGAATGACGACTGCAAGGGTCGGAACGGAATAATAGTGTCAAGAGAGGATCCGCAGATGTGTCCGTACTGCGGGTCACCCACGCTAAAGCAGGACGAGGATGTCCTGGACACATGGTTCTCTTCCGCTCTCTGGCCTTTTTCGACATTCGGGTGGCCGGACAGTACTGAGGATCTGAAGACCTACTACCCTACGAGTGTCCTCATTACAGGTTTCGACATCATCTTCTTCTGGGTTGCTAGGATGATCATGATGGGACTGAAATTCATGGATGACGTCCCTTTCCGCGATGTCTATATACACGCGCTGGTAAGGGATATGAAGGGCCAGAAGATGTCCAAATCGAAAGGCAACGTAATCGACCCGCTGATTATGATGGACAGTTACGGGACCGACGCGTTCCGCTTCACGCTTGCCGCCTTCGCCGCCCAGGGAAGGGACGTGAAGTTCTCTGAAGACAGAGTCGAGGGTTATCGCCACTTCGTCAACAAGATCTGGAATGCCACGAGGTTTATCTTGATGAACCTCAAGGATAGTTCCGACGAGCAGAAGAATGCGGGGACAGACCTCCCTTCTCTGCACCCGACTGATCTTGCAAGCAGGTGGATCCTAAGCAGACTGGCTGCGGCTGCGGACGATATGAATAAAGCCCTGGAAGAATACCGTTTCAATGACGCCGCAAACAGCATTTACCAGTTCATCTGGCACGAGTTCTGTGACTGGTATATCGAAATGTCCAAGATTGAGATGCAAAACGCGGAACTGAAAGAAGAGGTGGTGCGGTGCCTGCTCTATACGCTGGATGCCTCTCTGAAAATGCTCCATCCGTTCATGCCATTTGTCACTGAAGAAGTCTGGCAAAAAACGAAGGGGGAGAGACAGTCGATCGTGCGAAACGAGCCGGAAAGCATCATGATAGCAGAGTACCCGAAATCACTCCCCCGTTATTATCAGGAAGAAGAAGACATGTCATACATCATAGACGCGGTGATGGGAATCAGGACGATAAGGGGCGAGCTCAACATCTCTCCCTCGGTTAAACTCTCAGCTTCCATCAGGACATACTCCGACATCGCCGCCCAGGTTCTGACCAGGAATGTCCGGTATGTAAGAAGCCTTGCCAGGGCGGAAGAAATCACTATAGGAACAACTGTGCGGAAGCCCGATGGATCGGCGACAGCGGTCAAGAGTTCAATGGAGATATACGTTCCGCTCAAAGGCGTCCTGAATATCGCGTCAGAAATTGAACGACTCAATAAAGATATCACAAAGATAGAAACATCGATCGCATCTCTTAACAAGAAGCTCTTTAATGACGATTTCCTTCGGAAGGCCCCGAAAGAAATCGTTGACAAGGAAAAGTCAAAGTATGATGAACTTGTGACGATGAAGGAGAGGATTCTGGAGAGTATCAAGTTGTTAAAGGAGGCGGAGGTGAGAAATGAAAGCTAAGGAAGAAAAAGAGATCAAGAAGAGCGATATCGAATTTCTCGAGGGTGAATTCATCAACGTGATACAAAGCACGGCGCGTTCGGTGGATGGCGGGCATGTCAACCTCCAGCAGGTCGGAGCGCTCAGCATAGACGGTGAACGCATCGAAGCTTCCCAGTGCGCCTCGGGGGTCCTAACGGGAGGCGATGTGGATCTTAACCAGTGTATCTGCACCATATCCGCAGCCGACAATCTGTCGATCAATTCATCCCTGTCCGGAATTGCGATTTCGAGGGATGAGGTTGCCGCAAGCAAATCCGCAGTGGGTCTTATGGCGGCCCGGAAGATAAAGTCGGAGAATACTTCCGCCTTTCTGGTGATCGGCGGCGAAATAGAAGGAAACATGACAACTCTTCTCGACTGGAAGTCAGCTCTCTCCCTCGGAGCGGTGCTTGGAGGTATTTGGGGGTTTTTTACACTCCTGACCAGAAGGAAATAACATGCGTATCCCCCAGAGCGTATCGGACTTAATCAGGTCTGCGCTTGAAGAGGATATCGGTTGCGGCGATATCACATCTTCCTTACTCATTTCCGAGGATCAGACGTCACGAGCCCACTTCATTTCCAAAGGCGGTTTTATTGTTGCGGGTCTTCCCTTCGTCGGGGAGGTTTTCCGCATTCTGGATGACTCACTGACCTTCAAGGCATTCTTCAAGGATGGCGCCAAGGTCACCAGAGGAGACATTATCGCCGAAATCTCAGGCAGTGCGAGGTCGATTCTCTCAGGAGAGCGGGTAAGCCTGAATATCCTCCAGAGGCTCTCCGGCGTGGCCAGTCTTACACATTCATTTGTCGAACTGATCCGTGACACAAAAGCCAGAATAGTTGATACGAGAAAGACAACTCCATGCCTGAGATTCATGGAAAAGTACGCCGTGCGAATGGGCGGCGGCAGCAACCACAGGTTCGGTCTTTTCGATGGAATTCTCATCAAGGACAATCATATAAAAGCAGCCGGCAGCATCGGCAATGCCCTGTCCATGGCAAAGCGCGGACATCACCTCCTCAGAATAGAGGTGGAGGTTGAAACACTCGATGAACTAAGGGAGGCGATCAAGGGTTCTGCAGACATTGTCATGCTCGACAACATGCCGGTCGATCTGATGAGAGAAGCGGTAAAGATCGCGGACGGCAGGGTACTGCTCGAGGCATCGGGAAATGTTACTGCGGAAAGCGTAAGAAGCATCGCTGAGACGGGCGTGGATTTAATCTCG
>DATHCU010000188.1:0-8829 GCA_035319385.1 Thermodesulfovibrionales bacterium | reverse complement strand
TCCCAGTGCCCGTACTTATCATTAAAGTCCTTGAAGAAGTCTATGTCAAGCAGGAGCATCGAGAGGGGCCTATTGTGCCTCTTGGCCCTCTCGATTTCTTTTGTTATGACATCGTAGAAATATCTCTGGTTGAAAAGGCCGGTCAGGTCGTCGGTAATCACGAGACGCTGCAGTTCAGCTTCAGCCTTTTTTCGTTCCGTAATGTCCCGGAGGGTGACGAGCACGGCAGGTTTGTCTTCGTACTGGATGAGGGTCAGGAGGACGTCCATGTATATGCCGTGCTCATTATTGGAGACCATCTTGAGTTCCAGGGGAGATTCGATGGATTTGCAGCTCACTATCTTCTTGAGATTCTCCGAAAACAACTCCCTGCTGTCAGGATAGAAGAACCTTAATACATCCTGCCCTATCATGTCTTTTTCATAATAGTTGAGGATCTTGAGCAGTGTAGGGTTGATGAACTGAACAAGTCCGTCCTGTACTATCATGATCCCCTCCAGTGCCTGCTCCACGAGGGTGCGGTACTTCAATTCGGATTCAACCAGTGCCTTGGATTTGTCCTTGAGCATCTTTTTGAGCACGGCAATGTAATCGGCGCGCATGTTCTTGATAATGTCACTCTTTGTGAGTATGCCGATCGCGTCACCGTTATAATCTACTATGGTAAGACTTCTGACGTTGCGCTCATCCATGAGTTTCGCAGCATCATAAAGATTGATGTCTTTTTGGGCCTGGACAACAGGGGATTTCATGACATCCCTGATATTGTTGACAACAGAGCCTTCGGCCAGAGACCTCGTAATGTCGTGCTCCGTAATTATTCCGACAGGCTTATTGCCAGCGATTACAAGTATGCAGCTTATCCGGTTGGCCGCCATCAGGGATACGGCCTTTGCCAGGAGATCGCTTTCCCCGACCGAGATGAGTTTCCTGTTCATTATCTGTTCCGCATTCTTGTACGTGACGAACGAATCCATGCTGAGATTTTTGACTATGTCCGTCTGGGTGACAATGCCGATTACCCTTCGTTCTTCATCAACCACAACGAGTCTTCTTAACCCGTTGATGACCATCAGGTTTGCAGCCTCAGGGATTTCGGTCTCTTCAGAGACCGCAAGAACCGGGCTTTTCATAACCGCCTGGAGGAGGACGCTGTCGAAATCGATGTTGTTTACCTGCAGATTGATGATGTCTCTCTCCGTCAGGATGCCGGCCGGTTTTCCTTCGTATATGACAACGATGCAGCTGACATTATGAGAGTACATCTTCTTGATCGCCGACTTGAGAGACTCATCAGGCCTGAGACTTATGACGTCCCTGGACATGATCGAGTCGATGGTAAGTAATTCCATTAAGCCTCCACGAGTTTCCACCGAGTCTGCGTACAACCAGGCGAATTTTCAGCTATAATTTGATAAAGTATATACCAAATTGACATTTCTGAATAGTCTCTGCTTAAATTAATAACCATGTGGGATTATACTGATAAAGTGAAGCAGATGTTCCTCAATCCGAAGAATATCGGTGAGGTCGAAAACGCAGACGCGGTTGGAGACGTCGGAAGCATTGTCTGCGGTGACGCCCTGCGCCTTACCCTGAAGATCGACAAGGAAACGGGCAGGATCACAGACGCGAAATTTCAGACATTCGGATGCGCAAGTGCGATCGCCAGCTCATCGGCTCTCACTGAGCTTGTCAAAGGGAAAACTATTGAAGAGGCCCGGAAGATCACAAACCAGGACATCGCGGATTTTCTCGGAGGCCTTCCGAAGGAAAAGATGCACTGCTCTGTGATGGGCAGGGAGGCCCTGGATGCCGCCATCGCGAATTACAAGGGTTTGCCGCCGGTTGTTGAAGAGGAGGGAAGGCTTGTCTGCAAGTGTTTCAATGTGACAGAGGAAAAGATCAGAAAAGTGGCGGCAGAGAACCATCTGACCACTGTCGATGAGATAATTGATTTTACCAAGGCCGGTGGAGGATGCGGTGAATGCCAGCCTGAGATCGAAGCGATACTGAGGGACATGTGGTCGCTGAAAGTTCCGGAGAAACCCTCGGTTCCGAAGAAGCTCACAAATCTCCAGAAGATCGCACTTATCCAGGAGATCATCGAAAAGGAGATAAGGCCCGCTCTCCAGGCGGACGGCGGAGATATCGACCTTCTGGATATCGACGGCAGCAAGGTGACGATAGCTCTTCGCGGCATGTGCACGGGATGTGTCATGTCCGGTGTAACTCTGGAAGGCATTCAGACGAAGCTGCGAGAACTCGTGAGCGATAACATTACTGTGGAGGCCCAGTGAGCACCATTTATCTGGATAACAACGCCACTACACAGGTGGCCCCTGAAGTGCTCGATGAGATGATGCCGTATCTCAAGGACTTCTATGGGAATCCATCCAGCATGCACACCTTCGGTGGACAGATTCACAGAAAGATAGAAGAAGCAAGGGAGAGGGTGGCGCAACTGCTCGAAGCTGAGCCCGAGGAGATCATCTTCACAAGCTGCGGCACTGAAAGTGACAATACGGCCATCATGAGCGCGGTTGAATCGTTTCCTCAGAAGCGGCATATTATAACGACCAGGGTTGAGCATCCTGCCGTATTGAATTTTTTCAAGCATCTCGCAAGAAAAGGCTATAGAATGTCATTGCTTCCGGTAACGGGCGCAGGCCGGCTGAACCCGGATGATGTGACGAAATCTCTCGAGGACGATACAGCGCTTGTGTCGGTTATGTATGCGAATAATGAGACCGGAAACATTTTTCCGATTCAGGAGATAGGTGAGATGCTCCGGGAAAAGAGGATATTATTCCATACCGATGCGGTCCAGGCTGTCGGGAAGATACAGATAAATACGAAGTCTCTTCCGGTTGATATGCTGTCGCTCTCGGGTCACAAACTTCATGCACCTAAGGGAATGGGTGCACTCTACGTGAGAAAGAAGACAAGATTTTCTCCTTATATGATAGGTGGTCATCAGGAAAGAGGCAGAAGGGCCGGCACGGAGAATGTGGCGTCGATCATAGGACTTGGGAAGGCCTGCGAACTTGCCCGCAATGATATGGAGAGGGAGGGGGCCTATCTGACGCGTCTGAGGGACAGACTGGAGAAGACTCTTCTTGATCAGTGCCCGAACTGCCGGATAAACGGAGATGCGGCAAACCGTCTGCCAAA
The DNA here is from genome assembly GCA_035319385.1 of Thermodesulfovibrionales bacterium. Taxonomy (GTDB): domain Bacteria; phylum Nitrospirota; class Thermodesulfovibrionia; order Thermodesulfovibrionales; family SM23-35; genus DYFC01. The sequence goes on along the minus strand of DATHCU010000188.1, from coordinate 5,655 downwards.
TACAACGAATATCAGTTTTGAATACGTCGAGGGGGAGGCTATTCTCCTCAGACTTAATGAATACGGCATATGCGCATCATCCGGCTCCGCATGCAGCTCAGGGTCTCTTGAGCCATCCCATGTCCTGAGGGCGATGGGGGTGCCATTCACCGCGATTCACGGCTCGATCAGGTTTTCGCTGAGCAGATATACTACGGAAGAAGAGATCGACAAGGTTCTGGATGTTGTGCCGAAGATCATAAAAGACCTGAGAGTACTCTCGCCATTTGGCAGGGGTAAAGAGCCTGACCCGATTAAATGTCCCTAAAGCGGCTTATGCCGAATCTCTTGTACTTTGCCGCATCAAGCTTGATCGGCCTGAAGAGAAAGGCCTTGAACTCATTGGATATCATTCTTCTCCTGTGCTTGGTGCCGATCGGATTGACGTGCACCACCTCGGATTTATCAAGATGGCGAAAGAGATCGATAATCTTGTCGATGGATTCCTGGTGAAGGTGCTCTATGGTCTCCCGCAACGGCATTGACGTGACGATGTTCTTGTCGATAAAGTCCGCGATCTTTTCACGATTGAGCACTGAGAGATAGACCATCCCCTTCAAGATCCGCTTGTTTGTCTTGAACGAGAAGAGGAAGCGGTTCACGGAATTTTCGAGGAAGAGATCGTTCCTCATCTGGGTCTTCTTGTCGATCGCAATCGCCTGCGACCAGTACTTCTTGTCTATGATGCAGTCTGCCTTCAATTCGAGCAATGTGTGAGCTATATTCTTCTTCTCCGCTGTGTAGACATTGTGTGCGACTGTATCCGCTGCCAGATGGCTCATGTAGCCATAGACAAAGGCCTTCTGCTGTTTTGTTTCAGCCGACTTGAGGAGTTCAAAGGCGAAGGCCCAGTTGTGAGAGTTCTTGTGCTCCGGAAGGTACTTCTTGCCCACAACAAGATCCGCCATCAACGTGCCGTAGAGAAAGTCTTTCTTGTATCTCCTGATTATCTGAAATATGCCAGCAGGGATAAGCGCGCCGAGGGACAAGAGCTCGTTTCCAAGATAAACATGTGTGAGCGGCCCCCATGCAAGGGCAATAGTCGGCGATAAAATAATATATAATATTAACAGTATGTTAAATGCCATTATATAAAGTTAAGGATGAACTTAAATAGCAGCCGCACTCCTATGCCGGTAGCCCCTTTTGGGGTATAGGGTTTGTCTTTGTCGTGATAGGCGGTACCGGCAATATCCAGGTGGACCCATTTCGTGTTTCCGGCAAATTCGTTAAGGAACGAGGCGGAGGCTGAAAGCGATCCTTGTCTGCCGCCCGAATTCTTCAGGTCTGCAACGTCGCTTTTCAGGTATTCCTTGTATTCTTTGAAGAGCGGCAGTTCCCATACGCGCTCGTAGACAGACTCGCCGGACTGCTTCATCTTATCAAGAAGATATCTGTCGTTGCCCATCATGCCGATTGCGGCATTCCCTAGAGCGATGGCGCATGCGCCTGTGAGAGTTGCGATGTCAACGATTGCCCGGGGCTCATAGCGTTTTGCAAAACCGATGGCATCCGCAAGGGTCATGCGTCCCTCGGCATCCGTGCTGATTATCTCGATAGTCTTGCCACCAATGGCCCTGACAACGTCGCCGGGCCTGGAGGCGGAACCTCCAAGCAGGTTTTCAGTAGCGGGCAATATGCCGATGAGATGCACCGGCAGCTTCAGTTCGGCCACTGACCGCATCACAGCCAGGACGGCCGCCCCGCCAGCCATGTCATACTTCATTTTTTCAAGGCCTTCAGAGGGCTTTATCGAGATGCCGCCGCTGTCAAAGGTGACCGACTTGCCGATCAGCACGATAGGAGCTTCCTTGGCGCCCGTATATTCAAGTATTATGAACTTCAGGGGCTGATTGGAGCCTTTGGCAACAGAGAGATATGCGTGCATCCCCAGTTTTTCTACGTCTCTTCTCTCTAATATTCGTACGGAAAGATTCTTGTTCTTCAGCGACAAGGCAGCTCTTGCGAGATCCGAAGGCGTCATCTCGTTTGCCGGCGTATTGACCAGATCGCGCGTAAAGCAGACGGATGACGAGATGCTTTCCGCGCGTATGAGTTCGCTCCTTAGTTCCTGCGACTCGCGCGAGAGAATGGAGAACGACCTGATCTCTCCGTTTTCCTTTTGGGTCCTGAATTTCCCAAAAGTGTAGAGTCCCAGCAGTGCGCCTTCGATAAAGTCCGCTGGTGAGACTTTCAATGAAGAAAGAACCCGTGTGGACAGTGCGATCTTCGACATTCTTTTTTCACGCAGATAGACCGCCGCCTTCCCGCCTGCCTGTCTCACAGTCTCAGACGTGATCTCTTCCTTATCGCCGAGACCGACAAGACATATCCTTTGAGCTCGGATATTATCGGGTGCCGGGATGAGAAGAATGTCGTTAAGCCGGCCAGGGAATTCTCTGGAGAATACCTTCTTCAGAACCTGTGAGAAAGAGGGGCCGATGAAGTCATAGAGTCCGTGGGCCTTTTCAACGCAAGGCAGAATTAGAGCGTCACTGTCACAATCGTTCTCTCTGATGTCCCTAACAGAAATCTTCACGGATTTGCCCATTGGTTTAATTGTAGCTGATTTATTTTCTTTACGGCAAGGTTGTGACGAACGCCGGCGCACTCAGAGATGATCATCACAAATCCGTTTTGTTGACAGTTCGATTGTTTTTGAGCAATGATTGAGTATGCCGGCAGAAACAGAATCGGTATTTACGAGGGAATTAATTCAAACGGTCTACGGGATACCGTTTAGCGATGGGAACAGGGTGACCCTTTTATGGAAAAATAAGGAGCTGTTCCGTACCATCTTCGATTATGTTCTCAGCGCCCAGGAACTGATATGTCTTGAGTTTTACATCTTCAGAAACGACGAAACCGGAACCGAACTCGCCGAGGTCCTGAAGCGGAAGGCGTCGGAGGGAGTTAAGGTGTACATCATCTACGACCATTTCGGATCTTTTGAGACGCCGCGGAAATTCTGGCAGGACCTGAGGGACTCGGGTATACACATAAAGGCCTCGCACCCATTCAGATGGACAAGTCCTTTGCGTTATGTACACCGCGACCACAAGAAACTGATCATCATCGACGGAGTAAGGGCCTTTACGGGGGGGCTGAACATTGCGAACGAATACAGGGGGTACCACAAATTCAGCAAGGTTAAGGGGTGGAGAGACACGGGTATATTTCTTGAAGGTCCCATAGCCGGAACCCTTCTCGATATATTCAAGAGAAGCTGGGAGATATGGAAGGGGGAACCGATCGCTTTCACGAAAAGGATAGGGCCGTTTGACGACGGAATTCCCTCCATTCCGATCTTTGCCAGCTCGTCAAGAGACAGACGGAGGATGCGGAAACTCCTCTATTACAACATCTGCGCGGCTCGGGAGAGCATTTATATAACTACGGCTTATTTCGCCCCGAGTATCAGGATGATCAGAGTTCTTGGGGATGCTGTCGCCAGAGGTGTCCGGGTCAGATTGCTCCTTCCCGGCAGGTCCGACATTGTTGCGGCCCACTATGCGGGAAGGGCATTTTTTACCATTCTGCTTAAGGGAGGGGTCGAGATCTATAGCTACCAGGGTGAAATACTCCATGCGAAGACAGCGATCTTCGACCGCAACTGGAGCTTGATCGGGTCAGCAAATCTGGATTTCCAGTCACTGAGAAGGAATGATGAAGGTAACGTCGGCATCCTCGACGGAGACTTCGCAGAGCGCATGGTCGAGGTCTTCTCGGAAGACCTGAAACAGTCTGAGCAGATAAGGCTTGAAACGTGGAGGGCGAGATCCTTGTGGGAGAGGATCAAGGAGGGCTTTTTTGTGATATTCAGGATGCGGTTGTAAAGTCGGGCATGGTGATTGTCTTATGGAGATTTCGGAATAATAAAAAAGAAATTGTTGCCGTCCTTCGTAGCCTCATAGCCCGCAATTCCCCCATGCATTTCAACGGCATTCTTTATGAATGCCAGGCCATGTCCGGTGCCGGGTCTGTTTAGCGTATTGCTGCCGCGATACTCTTCTTCGAAAATCCTGTCGCGATCTTCGGGCGGGATATGAGGACCCGTGGTAAAGACATTGTACTTGATGCCATCCTTCCCTTCGCCGAAGCAGTCTTTAATTATCTGCCTGCCATATGACAGATACTTCTTCTTTTCACCGGATTCGTCCGCTATCTCCTGGGCATACTTCAGCGCATTCGAAAACAAGTTGGCATACACCTGGGCTATCAAGCCAACATCTACAACACTTATGACTTCCCCGTCCGGAATGCCGCTGAGGTGATCGTCTATCGAAATGCCCGCCTTCTCAAATTGCTCCATATACCGTTCCAGCTGTGGCTGCACTATATCGTTCTTCATATTGCAGGTCTTGGTCCTCAGGATCAGCCGCCCCTGGTCAAAGTGGCTCCTCCTAAAGAGAGTCTCCAGAAAGAGGCTCATATTCTTGTAGTGCTTTTCGATGTTCTCATATTCCCCATCCAGCCCCTGGTTTACCTCGCTAAGTTCCTTAAGCAGAACTTCCATGCTGGCCTCGTCATGATCACCCTTTCTTAGAGCCGCGGAAAAACGATCCTCGATCTGTCGGTTCTTCTTTATCTTTCCCTTCAATCTTCTCAGAAAAAGCTTGTATATCATGTTCGGCACGATAACATTGTGCTCAATGTCGGCCACCAGGGTTCGGATGAACTTGAGATGCTCGATGTTTTTGGAGGCCAGGAACCTGTTATGCATACTGAAACCGATGCGATTGGCATATTTCTCGAAGAATAAAGTGGTGTGCATGTCCATGTCAGGGACCGGATAGACCTGCAGAAGGCCCAGAAGGTTATCTCTAGACGAAGTCGCATCGTCAGAGTGGATTCTTTTTCCGCGTATCGGCAGGACCAGACTTCTCCTGTCAGTATAGTAAGGTAGTTTCTCGAAATCCACTTCCGAAGGGAGGAGAAGATCGTCGCTTCCCATATCCGTGGCCGTTGTCAGCCGCAAATCTGTAGACTTTGAGTCAACCAGATAAAGGCGGGCCTCCATTTCAAAAAAACTCCTGGGAATAGCAACGCACAAGCTGTAGAAGTCTCCGACGTCGTCATATTCCTGAGCGAGATCAAAGAAGGTCATCAAGGCGATATTTTCGGTTCGGGTAAAACCGTAGCGGCCGTAATCCGTCTTCTTACTTTCGATTCTCTCCAGTATATTCTTCACTTCGTGTGTCGCTCCAGTGCCCTAATGCACGTGATTTCTTCGAGTCTCAAGCTTGGTCAACGGCAGGGTTATCCTGAACTCCGTCATCTCCCCGCCCAGAACGCAGACGTCGCCTCCATGGCATCTCACAATTGACTGAACGTTCGCCAGCGCGAGACCGGAGCCATTGATCTCAGCTGTAACAAAGGGGGAAAATATCTTCTCTACGATATGAGGGTTGATCTGTTTCCCGTTGTTGATCAGCGAGATGGCTACTTCTCTCTGTTTCGGCTTCAGCTTTGTCCTGATCACAACCTTTGTGGCGGAGGATGCCAGCGCATATCGCACAAGGTCTGTCAGGCATATGCGGAGCATCTTCTTGTCAAAAGCGATCTTTGCCCCGTCCAGGCGCTTGCTCAGCTTCAGTATTATTCCTGGAGTGTCAA
>DATHCU010000187.1:0-12790 GCA_035319385.1 Thermodesulfovibrionales bacterium | reverse complement strand
AGAGATGACGCCGGATCATGGTCTCTGGAATGGATGCTTACCCCAGAGATCGTTGTCGGCGAAAGAGGAATGCAGAACTATTGTGACGGGTTGTAGGTGGACTTAAGAAGCCTTATTTTATATCGCGTATCATTGTTGTCCAGAGTATCTTTGGAAAGGCATATGACTCAATTTCTGAATCAGAAGACTATCTCTTATTCCGTTGAAACTCTTGTCTGACTTCAACGTGTTTGCAGAGTTCGAGGCTGAGATCTCCGCTTCGTCTTCGGTCTCATCGAGGTTACCCGTGATTCTGCCTCAGAAATCGAGCCATACGTCTTTGTTCTTCTGCGCTGAAATACTTGTATGGACAGATGCCGACAAGTCTACTAACCGGAGGTTGAAAATATGAGACTGAAATTTCTTGGAGGAGTAAGGACAGTAACCGGGTCCTGTTTTCACATCGAATGCAATGATCTCAGAATGCTCGTGGACGCGGGGCTATACCAGGGTGAAGGTGCGGATGAGATCAACAGGGCCAAATTTGAGTATGATCCGAAAGAGATCGACTTTATCTTCGTTACCCATGCGCATCTGGACCACTCGGGGATGCTGCCGAGGATAGTGAAGGAGGGGTTCAGGGGAAAGATCATCACAACAGCGGCGACGAGAGACCTCCTCGAATTCATGCTTTACGATTCCGCGCACATACAGGAGACCGACGCAGCCTGGGAAAACCGTCGGGCAATCCGGGCGGGCAGGCCTGAAATTCAGCCGCTTTATACAATTAACGATGTTTGGGAAGTACTGCCTTTGTTCGATGTAAAACAGTATGACGAGATATTCCACCTCGGGAGCGGCATAAAATACAGGTTTGTCGATGCGGGACATATCCTCGGTTCCGGAACCCTTGAGTTATGGTTCCAGGACAGCGAGAGAGAGAAGAAGATAGTCTTCTCAGGAGATATAGGCAAAATAGGCAACCCCATCGTCAAAGACCCTACGGTCCCTGTTGAGGCCGATTTTATTGTCATGGAGTCCACCTATGGAAACAGACTGCACAAACCTTTCAAGGCTAGTGTAGACGAATTGGCCGGCGCGATAAGAGCGACTTTCGCAAAGGGCGGAAATATATACATCCCCGCTTTCGCTGTCGGCAGAACCCAGGACCTTCTCTACATACTTAACAACCTCGTGAAAGAGAAGAGTCTTTCTGATCTGCGCGTCTATCTCGACAGCCCGCTGGCAGAAGATGTGACGAAGATATATCTTGCACACCCGGAATGTTATGACGAGGAGGCGAGAAAATTCTTTGAGCACAGGGAATTCGATAGCGCGATAAACCTCCATTTTGTAAAAGATACCCAGGAATCCATAACCCTGAACAGGGTCAAATCGGGAATAATCGTCATCGCCGGCAGCGGCATGTGTGAAGGCGGAAGGATAAAGCACCACCTGAAGCACAACCTCTGGAGACGTGAGTGCGGAGTAGTCTTCGTCGGATTTCAGGGCCAGGGCACCCTCGGCAGAAAGATTGTCGATGGCGCAAAGCATGTAGATCTCCTCGGAGAAGACATAGCTGTCAGGGCATCGGTCTATACTATAAACGGTTTCTCGGCCCACGCCGATCAGGCGGAACTCCTCAAATGGCTCTCCTGCTTCAAGGACAAGCCGGAGATATTTGTGGCTCATGGTGAAGAAGAGACCTCCCTGTCTTTTGCGGACCTTGTTGCGGAAAAATACGGTTTCAAGACGCACGTGCCTGAAAAAGGCGAGGTGCACAAACTCTAGTTTTTGCGGCTGATTCGGTCGGTCCGCAGCCGTTGACTTTCCCGGCGACTGTCCGGTAATGTAAAAATTGAGGCTCAGCCTCATTGCGGCACTTAACCAAGGGCCCGGGTTCGTCCCGGGCCACAATCTTTGACCAACCATAGGTGCTAATCTCGCGAAGTCGAAGCTCCTCTCAGTATTCCGGTGTGTTGTCTGCTGTTTCAAAATCAGGCGATTTGGATATACAATAGCTGTATGAAAGCGAAGAAGAACCTGATCATAATCGGTGACAGGGTCCTTGTCGAACCTGAGGAAGGAGCTGAAAAGACGAGTTCGGGGCTGTACCTGCCTGCGACAGTACGAGAGAAGGAGAAGGTTGTCGGAGGCTATGTCGTCAAGACGGGTCCCGGTTATGCCGTGCACGACCCCCATACTTCTGACGAACCCTGGTCTTCCGGAAAGACAACGGAAATTAAGTATATCCCTCTGCAGGCCTCGGCGGGCGACTATGCGATCTTCCTCAAGGAATCTGCCGTAGAGATCGAGTTCGAGGGCAAGAAGTATCTGATCCTTCCCCACTCTTCTATCCTGGCCCTGGTGCGCGTAGAGATCGAAGATGTCGAAGCAGAAGGATGATTTGAAAGAGCTCGATTCTGCCTTCGGAATCCTTGAGCAAAAGCTGCCCGGCTACGAAACAAGGCCCCAGCAGAGACTGATGGCTGAGAAGGTCTGCGAATCCCTGGCGGAGAAAAGCAACCTGCTGATCGAGGCCGGCACCGGCGTCGGCAAGTCCTTCGCGTACCTTATTCCCGCCATCCTGACCCGGGAGAAGACCGTGGTGTCAACCGCATCCATTGCGCTTCAGGACCAATTGGTGAACAAGGACCTGGTCTTTCTGCGTGAAGCGCTTCCCTTCAGGTTTTCATATGCGATACTCAAGGGCAAGAACAACTATCTCTGCCTTAAGAGGGAAAGCGAATATGCCGAACTTGACGAGGGGTACCTGCGATTTCGGGCCTGGGTCAGGGATACCGCAACCGGGGACAAAGATGAACTCTCGTCTGTTCCTGCATTCTGGTCGAAGGTCTGTGGAGAGTCCGATGACTGCAGTGCTGCGACCTGCCCTTTTTACAAGGAGTGTTTTTACTACAGGCATTACAGGAACCTCTACAAATATGACATCCTTGTCGTCAACCACCACCTGCTCATGTACGACCTCCTCTCTGACTTCAACCTGATGCCGTTTCACAACCAGTTGATTATTGACGAGGCGCACCAGATAGAAAATGTTATCTCTCATGTACTGGGAAGCATCCTCAGCCATTCCAGGATCACCTGGCTGCTGTACCGTCTCAGGGGGCTGAAGATTTCAGTCGATCATATCTTCGAACCGGTCGACGCATTCTTCAAGAGAAGGGACATATCCGTGCAGGCTTCTAACAGTATAAACGATGAGGTGATCGAGGGGCTGGATTCTATAAGGGACCTTTTATCTCTCAATAATGTTATAGACAGGTTGACTGCCTTTGAACAGACCCTTGAAGACACGGTCATCAAAGACAGGGTGCTGACAACCATGACATACATACAATCTCTTGAGGCCACGATAAATGATTTCATAAGCCGGCAGGATTCGGACAAGGTCTACTTCATGACCCGGGAGAAGGGAATGCTGGAACTCAGGAGCAACCTTGTCGAGTCGCGCAGACCCTTCCAGGAATTGGTAGGCGCCTATGACAGTCTGATCATGACCTCAGCCACTTTGACTATTGCCGATAACTTTGGTTTCATAAAGGACAGACTGGGAATACAGGGATTTGATGAATTGGTGGTCGGATCGCCTTTTGACTACAAGAGGCAGACCCTGCTCTATTTAAACCGGGACCTCCCCCGCCCCGACAAAGAGAACAGCGAGTCTTATTTCAGGGAGGGACTGAAGACCATCGAAGACCTGATCGGCGCATCCAGAGGCAGGGCGCTTGTGCTCTTCACCTCCTACAAGAACCTCAGGTATGCCTCAGAGCATATCGATGTCGATTATCCTGTCAGGTCGCAAGGCGAAATGCCGCCCGCGAAGCTGATTCAGTGGTTCAGGACTACTCCTAATGCCGTGCTTCTCGCAACCGCTACCTTCTGGCAGGGGATCGACATAAAGGGAGAGCAGCTGAGCCTCGTTGTAATCGTGAAGATGCCTTTCGGTAAGCCTGGAGATCCTGTCTATGATGAGAGGTGCAGAAGGCTTCAGGAGAGGTGGTTTGCCGACCTTGCTCTCCCGTCAGCCATTCTCTTGTTAAGGCAGGGCTTCGGAAGGCTTATCAGAAGTTCGGAAGACTACGGGGTGGTTGCGCTGCTCGATCCAAGACTGATTCACAGTTCTTACGGAAAGGCGGTCATAGCGTCTTTGCCCGAGATGAAGATCGCGCACACGATCGAGTCTGTGAAGAGTTTTTTTGACTCCATCGCCAATTCAGGGGAAGAGGCGCAAAAGGAAAGACCTGCAAAGTCCGCGATAAAGAAAACCAGAAAGGCGAAAGCATGATATCAATGAATATCCTGTTGCCTGTTCTGCTTGCTTTCCTGGCGGGCGGGCTGATTGGATGGGGGATTCTTTCTTTGATCCAGAGGCAGAGTTTCGCAAGGCAGATCGCCGACATTCGGGTGGAGCATGCGAACAATCTCGCTGAAGCTGATGGAAGATTGAAATATGCCGTGGCAATGGCGGATGAGTTGAGGCAGCAGAACAGAAAGTATGAAGATGATGTGTCTCGATTGAGAACTGATCTGGACAAGGAACGTCAGACCCGGATAGAGGCCCTGACGAGACTGGATTCCGCCCAAAGAGGCTTCGAAGAGCAGAAGGCGTTAATAGAGGCGATGAAGACAGAAATGACCGATACCTTTAATGCGCTCTCATCCGCGGCCTTGAAAAGCAGCAGTGAAGATTTCCTGAGACTCGCTTCCCAGCATCTGGGCAAGGTAGTTGCGGACACAAGAGGGAGGCTCGGAGAGCATCAGGCAGCGCTGGACGGTATGATCAAACCTCTGCATGAGACTCTTAGGCGATATGAAGAGCAGATAAGGGCGATTGAGGAGAACAGGCACAAGGCCTACGGCAGCCTCGAAGAACAATTGAGGTCCCTGGCCGCAACGCATGAAAATCTTCAGCGTGAGACAGGCAATCTTGTTTCAGCCCTCAGGAAGCCCCAGGTCCGGGGCAGATGGGGTGAGATGCAGCTTCGGCGGGTCGCGGAACTCTCCGGTATGTCGGTACATTGTGACTTTACAGAACAGCAGTCCGTCGACACGGAGAAAGGCAAGGCAAGACCGGACATGATTGTGCACCTTCCCATGGAGCGGGAAATTGTTGTAGACTCTAAGGTATCTCTTGAGGCGTATCTGGACGCGGCCTCTGCGTCGACAGAAGAGGAGAGAAGAACCAAGATGGCAAGACATGCCCAACAGGTCAGGGCACATATGAACAAACTATCGTCAAAAGAGTACTGGGGGCAGTTCAGACAATCTCCCGAATTCGTTGTCATGTTTATCCCCGGAGAATCCTTCCTGAGTGCGGCCCTTGAAATGGACACTTCCTTGATTGAGGATGGAATACAGAAGAAGGTCATAGTAGCCACTCCGACAACGTTTATCGCACTGCTGAGCGCCATCGCCTATGGCTGGAGGCAGGAGCAGATCACACGGAATGCACAGGAGATCAGTGAACTCGGCAGACAGTTTTATGAAAGGATGCAGGTCCTTATGCAGCACTTCGAGGGAATCGGTTCGGGTCTGGAAAAGGCGATCGGAGCTTACAATAGAACAGTCGCGTCGCTGGAAACCAGGGTACTGCCTTCGGTGAGGAGACTAAAGGAACTAGGTGTTACAGGAGCCCAGGAAATTGCGCCGGTGGGTCAAATAGACCAAAAACCTAGAAATTCAGGTATACTTGAATAAAAAGAGGACTAATAGAATATTCATAAACTTCAAGGAGGGTTAGGAGATGTCAGAGAGATTGAGCCACGAAGAGTTCATAAGCAAGGCAATCGTCAGTCTGAGGAAAGAAGGCTTCAAGGGGATTCACTCGGTTTTTTCGGGATTCAATAATGCGTTCAAGAAATACTTCGAGGGAGAGAATCCCGTGGAGGTAACAAATAAGCTTGCCGAAGAAGGCAAGATTGTCATCAGGCCTGTAAAGGGCGGTGTGATGCTTTATCTTCCCGAGGATGCCCCTGCGTCAAGGGATTCCGCTGACGAAGCTTTGAAGAAGATGGGCTTATAGCCATCTGATTCGACTGACAGCCGGCGGGCTTTTCTGTAGAAGATATGATTCACTTTAGAGATGCCTGCAGAGAGTAGTATACTGGTCAGATACAGGGGCCGGGGGAGCTTCTTCTCCGGCCTCAGCCCATAGGTTGAAGATTATACTACCGAACCCCGTGCTCTTTGTACTGACATCCCTCTTCGACAAACATCGACTTGGGCGCTCCGCATGTAGGGCAAACCCATTCATCTGGGATTGATTCAAAAGCTGTTCCGGGCTGGATGCCCGAATCCGTGTCGCCCTGTTCAGGGTCATAGACATAGCCGCAGGCTGTGCAGACATATTTTTTCATACCTCGTTCTCCTTTCTCTGGTTCACATTATCCATGAATCAATAAATCAGGACAGATGCAATTAATGTGGGCTGAAACCATTTATACACTTAATAGTTTAATTATATATAAAAGCACCTGACGAATGGCAACAATTATCCGTATCTGCCATGATACATCCTCAGACAGGCCATGGAGTGTAGATGTCGGCAGAAGGACGATGCTGGATAATCTGATCTACTGTGAAGGCCGCGCGCCGTACTCCGTAACAAGATAGTCTGTAATGGTCTTTGCATCCTGCTCGTTAATCGGGGCTCCCATGACCTTTATCATCTTGTTAACTTCAGCGGTCCAAACAGCGCGGCTAAAGTTCGGCTGCATCGTTATATAGTCTACGCTGTGACAAATGGCGCAGAGGGTCTCTGTCTTTTGTCTTCCGGCTCCTTGCTTCAGTTCGATATGGATCGACGGCAGGCTGATCGAATGGACAGTGGCATCAGGGGCTCCGTGGGCAAAGCCGGCAAGAATCAATACCGCGATTGTGGGAAAGATGTACGATTTCATTCTGGACTCCTATCTAACCATTACTTCGATTCTTTCTATTTTGTTCCACAAAAATCCGGAGGGGTTCCAGAGGCCTTCGAGAGGCTGTGACTCTCCCACACTGTTTGTTGCCCTGGCCATAAGTGTATATGCCCCAGCCTTTTCAGGTCTCCAGGGATATCTCCATCTAACCCAAGAATACTTGCCAAGGTCTTTTCCGAGCCGTGCTTCGTTCCATACCCTTCCGCCGTCGACTGAGACGAGGGCGTCTCTGACTCCGTAGCCTCCGGAGAAAGCGATACCGGAGATTTCAAATGGCTTATTGACCTCAATCGGAGCATCCGCTGGCGGATTGACGATGATGGACCTGGTCGTCATCTTATTAATGGGCACCGTTTTACCCGGCGGCGAGCCAGGCAACAGGCATCCGCACGGATTATCCGGGATCCTGTAGGCAGTCTTCATCCAGAAGCCCTCAAAAGGCTTTGACAGGACTGTTATATCTTTAAGAGATTTGACCCAATAGGTCGCGTACCAGCCTGGAACGATAAGTCTTGCCGGGAAACCATTGAGCATCGGCAGGTACTTCCCGTTCATTTCGTATGCGACTATGATGTCATCCTCCATGGCTTTGTCAACGGGAAGGCTTTTGACGAGATCCGGGACAGAAGGAAGAGGAGGCGCATCAAGACCGTCAAAGGAGATATCTACCGAACCTGCCTTGATTCCCGCCCTGTTAAGAATGTCTTTGAGTCGGACTCCGGACCAGGTTACATTGGCCATGGCCCTGTTCTTCCACTGACCTCCGGGAACCCTAGGGCTAAAGAAACTCCTGCCGTTTCCGGAACACTGCATGACAGCCGTGTACGAGACTTTCTCGAATCTCCTGAGATCATCCATAGACAGTTCGAGCTGCCTTTCGGTGTTACCTCCAACCTTAAGTCTCCACTCGGAAAGATTGACCGAAGTAGGTATGCTGGAAAGGTGCCATCTTACGAATACCGCGTCATTCGGAGTAATGAGCTCATTAAAATAGGCGAGCGGAGTTTCGAGTTGGGGCGGCCTGGATGTCAGGAGTATGAGGCTGGTCTTTTCAGGGAACTGCGCCAGTCTTCTTTCATCGGCCGTGAGTGCTGAGGGTAACCCGCCGATGGCCGACATCGCAGAAAATGCGCCTGCAACCCTGAGAAAATCCCTCCTTGAAAATTCTCTCTTCATACTAACCTCCCATTGTTCTTCACCCTTGATAAGCAAAAGCTATTTAGTTAACCAATATCACAAAAGAAGGCGAGTTGCAAGGAGGCAGAACCCTGGAAGGTCGAATCACGCAGTGCTGCGGGGTCGCGGACAATCCCCCCTTCATAAAATCCTGCACTTGACGGTACAGGTTTTACACGATAGCACGCGGCAGATCGTTCTATCGAGGTGCCCGTCACTACCGCACCCTTGTGTTACTTGATTACGTCAACCCCCATGTATGTTCTGAGTGCATCCGGCACGACTACGCTTCCATCCTTCTGCTGGTAGTTTTCGAGGATTGCCACCATGGTCCTGCCGATTGCCAGGCCTGAACCATTGAGGGTATGCACAAACTCTGTGCCCTTTTTTCCCTCACGTTTAAACCTGATGTTCGCCCTCCGGGCCTGATAGTCGGTGAAATTCGAGCAGGACGAGATTTCTCTGTACTTCTGCTGGCCCGGCAGCCATACCTCCAGATCATAAGTCTTGGCAGCTGAAAACCCGATATCTCCCGTGCAAAGAGACATAACCCTGTAGGGCAGTCCAAGCTTCTGAAGGATTTCTTCGGCATTGCCGGTGAGCAGTTCGAGTTCGTTGACGGAATCTTCCGGCTTCGCAAACTTCACAAGCTCCACCTTGTTGAACTGGTGCTGGCGGATTAGACCGCGAACGTCTTTGCCGTAGGAGCCGGCCTCCCGTCTGAAACAAGGTGTATAGGCGGTGTAATAAAGAGGCAGGTCTCTTTCGCTCAGGATCTCGTTTCTGTGGATATTCGTGACCGGGACCTCCGCGGTCGGGATGAGATAGAACTCGGGATCACTGATCTTGAAGAGTTCCATCTCAAACTTCGGCAATTGTCCAGTGCCTCTCATACTGTCTTTGTTCACAATAATGGGGGGGAATACTTCCTTATAGCCCTTTGATGTGTTCAGGTCGAGCATGAAATTCATTAATGACCGTTCAAGCCTTGCACCCAGGCCCTTTGTCACGCAGAAGCGTGCGCCCGCGATCTTGGCTCCGCGTTCAAAATCAAGGATTCCGAGTATCTCGCCGATGTCCCAATGGTTCAGAGGTTCGAAATCAAATTGCCGTGGCTCTCCCCATCTTCTGATCTCGGCGTTCTCCGTTTCATCCTTGCCCACGGGCACCGTCTCAAGAGGTATATTCGGCACGTTCAACAGGAAGTCCACGGTTTTCTCTTCCAGTGCCTTGATCTTCTCGTCAAGCTCCCTGATGCTGTCCGATACGCCCTTCATCTCCTCGATGAGTCCCGAGGCATCCTGCTTCTTGCCCCGCATCCTGCCGATCTCCTCTGATACCGTGTTTCTTTTGTTCCTGAGTTCCTCCGAGTCCTTCAGCAGGGTCCGTCTCTCTTCTTCAAATTTCAAAAAATCATCCAAAGAGAGTTTGTAGTTTCTGTTCTCAAGGGATGTCTTGACAAGCTCGATGTTTTCTCTCACAAACCGTGGGTCAAGCATTCATTACCTCCTGGCAGATATTAAAGGGATTCTATCCCCTCGATTTCGATGACTTTGTTTTTTGACGTTTGGCCGCTGATGATCTTTATCGAGCGCTTCTTCAGCCGCAGCTCATCAGAGAGGATTTCTATCAATTCCTCATTGGCAGCTCCTCCTACAGGAGGGGCATGAAGTTTTATCTTGATCACATCGCCCATGACGCCTGATATGCCGCTCCCCGAGGATCTAGGTTCCACCTTGATCCTGAGGGAGATGCCTTTTTTCGATTTCCGAAAAGGTAGATCCATTTGAGTTTAATGTTACCATAAGAGGCATGTCAACGCAGCCTTTTAGACGGGAAGTTTAATCTTGGGACAGCCTGCCTGCGACAATAAGCGCTTTAGAGACTGTTGAGGAAATCTCTAAGGCCTGACGCATTCAGGATAGGTTCATAGCACTTGAGCCCCAGACACGGGACGATGAATCCCCGGTCCTCATGTCCATAGACGATGCTCTTGTAAGGGTAGTAACTTGAATGGACAGCCTCTGCCAGTTCACCTCCGGGCGCTGCCTCAACCGATAATTTCAACATATTATAAAAGGCATCCAGCGCACAATAGTAAGATCCGGCATGCAGGCCGGTCTTCTTTGCCTGATTGGCGAACCTTTTCAATGCAGTCTCGGCATACTGATGATATTCTGATTTCCCGGTTGCGAAGTACAGCTTGAGCAAGAGCATGATAGAGATTGAATTCGCAGAGGGATGGGGAACATCCTCAATATTCTTGAGCCTTAGCCCGAGCACTTCGCTCTCGGTATCAAAAAAGCCTCCCTCGTCAGAATCCCATAAAGAGGCCAGACAGGTCTTCACCAGCTTTTCAGCTTCATCTAGGAATCTTGCTTCACCGGTCGTCTCGTACGCTTCGAGGAAAGCCTCTGCAAGGTATATGTAATCGTCAAGCAGCGCCTTGACACCTTCAACATGAAAGAGTTGTCCGTCTGTGAGTCTGAGATCTCTTATCCTTTCGAGGCTTTTCAGGGCAAACTCCTTCACTCTTCCGTCTCGAAGTACCCTGCCGGCTTTCAGGTAGGACGATATCATCATGCCGTTTAAAGATGTGTAAAAGGTCTTGTCGATAAAAGGAGTTTCCCGTTGATTCCGATATCGAAGCAGTTTCTCTTTGCCGGCATCAAGGATTCCTGAGACCTTCTTAAGATCCAGGCCTTCTTTTTCGGCTATCGCAGCCGCATCCTGAGAGACATACAACACTTGCTTCTCCGGGTTGTGATGCATGGAGCGTCTTCCAAAATGCATATTCAGCACCCGATATTCCTCGTTATTCAATACTTCCCCGAACTCGTCGTCCGTCCAGGTAAAATATCCTCCCTCATCATCAGGAGTAACGTCAGCGTCCTGGCTTGAGTAAAACCCTCCCTCCGGATCGGAAAGCGTGGAGCCGACGAAACGAATTATCCCTTCCGCAACTTCTTTGAAAAGGGGGTCGCCGAAGACTGAATAAGCATCAATGTAATTCCGGATATGCCACGCGTTGTCGTCCGTCATCTTTTCGAAGTGAGGGATAATCCATGACTCATCGACCGAGTATCTGTGGAAGCCGCCGCCCAGGTGGTCGTAGAACCCCCCTTTCGCCATTGCCTCAAGGGTCTTTCTTACGGCGAATCCGATCGACTCCATTCTTATGAAATAGTACTTGTGTATGAGCAGTCCCATCGCGCCTGGGGCAGGAAACTTCGGGGATGATCCGAATCCGCCATTTCGGGTGTCAACCCGAGTAAGGATGCTCCACAAAGCCGCTTCAACAGCAGCCTCGCTGAGATCTCCCTCTTCGAGACCCTGCGGCTTCAAAGAGGTCATCAACTTCTCGCTCACTTCGAGCAGATCGCCTCTCCTGGACTTGTAAAAGTCGGCCATGGTCTTCAGGATCTTCTTGAATCCCGGCCTGTCCGGAGTGTCTTCGGGCGGGAAATATGTTCCTCCGAAAAAAGGTCTCTTATCAACATCCAAGAACACACTGAGAGGCCATCCGCCTCCGAAACCCATTGCGGATACGGCATTCTGGTATCTTCTGTCTATTTCCGGCCTCTCATCCCTGTCGATCTTTATGCACACAAAGTGCTCATTGAGCAAATCCGCAATCTCCGCATCTTCAAAGCATTCCTTTGCCATTACATGACACCAGTGGCACCAAATCGCCCCGGAGCTCAGAAACACGGGCTTGTCCTGCTCGCGGGCAAGCCGGAAGGCCTCTTCCGACCAGGGATACCAATCGATTTTCTGATGGGCGGCGTGTCTGAGATAGGGCGATCTTTCCTTGTCGAGCCTGTTCACAGTATATATTCAGTTTTCTATTTGAGCCTGCCTTCGACGGCTGCCCAGTTGATATTCTTAAAGAACGCACTTATGTAATCAGCCCTCTTGAGACCATAATCAAGCATGAAGGCATGTTCAAACACATCCATTATCAATAGCGGCCTGCACCCCGCCGGATGCGAGACATCATGCTCGTTTATCCAGAAGTTCATCAGCTTCCCGTTGTCGGCATCCTGATACAACACAACCCAGCCTATTCCCCTCATCGCCCCGGTCGCCTTGAAGTCCTTCTCCCACATCTCATAGCTACCGAAATCCTCTGCCATCTTCTTTCCGAGTGCACTGTTCTTATCTACCGCTCCTCCCTTGCCTCCGAGGTTCTCAAAATAAAACTCATGAAGCCTCATTCCGTTGAACTCCCACCCCAGTCTCCTCTTCACCTCTCCGTACTCAGGCGTTGCCCCCTTGTCGTCTTTCAACATCTGCCCCAGAATATCGAGAACCTTGTTCGTATTCGTCACATACCCCTGATACAATGTGAAATGGTTCTTCAGCAACGTCTCGCTGAACCCCTCCATGCCTATGAGTTTTGCGTAATCCTTTGCCGTGTAAGCCATGTCTTTCCCCTTTCCGATTTTAACGTGTGCTGTTCCCTGAATTCATTCTCCTTTGGAACTCAGTTGAAACTGCCTCATGCGCCTCGCCAGTTCCCTGAGGGCATCGGCCAGACTCATGCCATCGTCCGTCATCTCCCTGATTACCTCGGCCTTCGAGAGTTCGTTAACAATCCTCTCGCTGTCCCCGTCCTTCAGACAGACATTCTCGCCGGTCTCCAGCTGCCTGGAAATGCAGCCCTCGATCTGTTCAGGCGTAAACTTTCC
>DATHCU010000186.1:0-3885 GCA_035319385.1 Thermodesulfovibrionales bacterium | reverse complement strand
GGAATATGCGCTCGGCACAAATGGCGTTATCATCTTTTCGACATGCTTTCCAATAGAGTACAAAGTTTACAAAGACAGGTTCCTCGTCCTCAGGATACTGAACCCGGAGGATTGCCTTCAGAAGGAGTTCAACATAAAGCTGAAAGACTTGTGGCGTGATTTTGACCGCGAGAGCGAGAAGATTATTGTGATAGGACGGTAGCGGGATCGTTGATGTCATCCAGAGAAGTAAGTATAATAGCGGGGAAATGAATATCAGAGTTATCGGCTGCTCCGGCGGCGAATTGCCCGGGCATAATGCCCCCGGATTTCTCCTCGATGACGAAATCGTATTTGATGCAGGGAGTATCACAAGCGCCCTCAGTCTGAAAGCCCAACTAAGGATAAAGCACGTCTTCATTACTCATGCCCACCTGGACCATGTGAGGAGCATCCCTTTTCTCGCAGACAATATTGTGTTCGAAGCGAAGCGCAAGAAGATAGAGATTTACAGCATTTCTCCGGTGATTACTGCTATCAGGAATCATCTCTTTAAGAGCTCTGTCTGGCCCGATTTCACTAGCATACCCGGTCCTGACGACGCTGTCCTGAATCTCGTTAAGGTCAGGGCGGAGAAGCCGTTAATGATAAACGGTTATTCCATTACTCCATACAGGGTCAGCCATCCCGTTCCGGCGGTGGGCTATCTTGTGGAGGACTCGAGTGGCAGCAGGTTCTTCTACACCGGAGACACGGGACCTACGCCGTCGACCTGGAAGAAGATCGGAAACAGGGACATACACTGTATTATCATCGATGTCTCGTTTCCAAACGCCTTGAAAGACACGGCCGTCAATACTGGTCATCTCACTCCGGGGTTATTGAAGGAAGAACTGTCAAAGATGAGTCATCTCCCTGAACGCATATGCATTACTCATCCGAAGCCCCAATTCTTTAAGACGATCAAGTCTGAACTGGCCGGGTTGAGAATGAAGAATATCCGTGTCTTAAAGGACGGGGATATCATAAGGATTTAGAAAAGTCTTTGGTTTGAGGGACTCCGGTTAATGGGTTGCGCAACTCAGGCAGGGGTCGAATATCCGCACACACCTTCCGATCAGCCTTTCGCCCTCAGTTGAAATGCTGTCTCCCTCAAGATGCTTTTCGGCAATGTCCCTGAGAAAGAGATTGATATACGCGTTGTTGAATTGAGTTGCTACCAGGAGGCGCATCCGTTCTATCCTTCCCTGATTGACGAGGTAGTGATGCATGAGTATTCCCCGGGGGGCTTCCAGTACGCCTGTGCCCTGTCCGCTTGCCTTGAGATCTGCATCGGCATTCATGTCGCTGAGATCGACTTCCTCGATCAGGCTCAGGATTTTTCCGGCTGCCCAGAAGATCTCCAGGAGCCGGCAGGCATCATAGCTTTCCAGTGTGGGGGCAGAACCGTCAGTGATGAGTCCGGTGAGGTCAAGATTTCGAAGATCAGGATCATGTATAGGGCTGTCCTTCTGAAAACTGCGTGACAATGGTCCGACAAGCATCATGCCCGAAGGAAACCCGAGCCTCGCGAGATATGGGAATTTGGCAAGCGTCCAGTCAGTCCTCATTTCCGACACATTGTCCAGGAATTCCTCACGGCTGAAACTGAACTGCAGAGCTCCTTTCTGATCATAGACCTCGAAGCCGTCGCCGTTGCAGGCCACAAAATTCAGGGGTTGTCCGTGAGGAAAAGGGATGCTCCCCGAAGCTGAGTGCAGACTGCCGATCTTTTGGATGAGCCGGAGACTTCTCTCTCTGACATCCGTTGCGATCCGGCGGATTTCCGCCAAGTCGGCTTCGCTGGGAGCGGTATTGAAATGCCCGACGCCGATTGTGACCGGATGAGATGTTCGCCTCCCTATCAATCTGACGATCCGCAGACCGGCATTTCTCAACGCAAAGGCCTCGCCTGCAATTTCGGGCTGCTTCTGCATCAACTCAAATATGCCGGCGGACGCACCCACAAAATCGGGCATGGTAAGAAAGAAGTAGCTCAACGCATGACTGTCTATCCATTCTCCGAGGACCATGACATCACGCAATGCCTTAACCGACCTGGGTGTTTGAACGCCCAGGGCCTCCTCGATAGCATTGATGGAAGCCACCTGATGCGCCGACGAACAGAGACCGCATATGCGCGACACAGTGTGGGGCACATATTCGACCCGCAACCCGCGCATGAAACCTTCAAACCCCCTGAATTCGTGCACCAGGAAGCGGGCCGTCTTGATACGGCCTTCTTCAATTTCTATCTGGATATTGGCGTTGCCCTCGATTCGGGTGGCCTTCTTGAGGATTATCTTAGTGCTCATCGGTGCCTCGACAAGGTATTTGTGATATACCGATTGAATTTGAGGGAGCTGTTGGCCTGCTTGCGAAAGATCTTCATGACGGATCTTATCTGTTCTTCGAGCCCCTTGTGTCGGCTTGTCAGGGAACTCAGCATGAACTCATCGAAGCTGAGACCTTCGTCCATCTTTTTGAAGACCGACTCAGATGGGCCCCTGCAGCCCCAACAAGGCAGCCCTCCCTGCGGACAGACGGCACCGCATCCGCCTTTTGTCATAAAGCCGAGACAGACCGATCCTCGCGAAGTAAAACACAGGTCCAGTTCCCAGTCAGATTTCGGCGAGACCCAGAAATATTCCACGGGCATCTTCCGATTTTTGCGGCTGCACTCCGCGCATACTATCGGCTTGAGCTTGGCAGGCTGACCTCCTCCCTTCAGCTCTCCGACAAGCTGGTTAAGGAGACCTGTATCCGGGGGGCACCCCGGCAGATAATAATCCACCTTTACAAAGTCATCGAGCTTTCTCGCCCTTCTCAGTAGCCTCAATTCCTGTTCTTGTTCCTGGTATGTCCTTCGTCCGATGCCGCTCGAACCCGAAAGATAATAGGCAAAGGTATCCTGTGTGTTGCCATAAGACTCTTCAAGCAGGTCCTCAAGCTCATATTGGTTTGCCTGGGCCGGAATGCCTCCATAAGAAGCACAGGTGCCCCAAGAAATAAGATAACGGCTCTTATGACGGGCCTCAATGAGTTTCTCCTCATCTTCTCTGACTCTCACGATGCCGTCAACGAGGGCAATGTCGACATCTCCGATCTCCTCTGCATCGATCAGCATCGGGCAGTAAGATATGATCACATTGTCGAGTAGTCTCAACAATTCATCCTGGCTTTCGAGAAGCACGGCAGAACATCCCCCGCAAGTGGAGAGTGAAACAACAGCAGCCTTCACGCGGCTGCGCTTCTTCAGGGGCGGCTGGAATGTCCTGAGTATCGAGGAGAGCGACTTGTCCGGATTGGCAAGCACCGACAGCATTGCCCGGAGACGGATGATCAGCCCCTGCAAAAGATGGAGGGCCAATTCAGGCTCTGCCTTGATCCTGTCCAGGAACTCCTGTTTCTTTATGAGTAGAAGCAGAACGTCATCCGCCGCGACAGCATCCGCTGTACGCGGCTGATCCGTTATTATAGCCGTCTCGCCGAAGAATTCTCCGGGCCCCAGATGCGCGAGGATATGTCTTTCGATGCCGGAACCGGTGCTGATCTCAAGACTTCCTTCGAGGATGATGAACATGCAATCGCCGGGGTCGCCTTGATGGAAAACGTGCTCTCCTCCTTCGATTCTCACGCAGAAATCCGGACTGATACAGAAGTTCATGGTTGTTTGCGCTGAGGGGATTGCATGAGAGCCGGCAGGATCTTCGAATTCTGTTCCCGCTACGGAGGAGGTATCACCAGTCGATTCTTTCTTATACGAAGCTTGTCTATCGTCGAGAAGCGTGCGCAGTGATTCGTCGTTGTCCACCATTTCCGTGATCATCCGGTTTGTATTGTCGATTCGCTTACAAAGGGTCTTCA
>DATHCU010000185.1:0-2351 GCA_035319385.1 Thermodesulfovibrionales bacterium | reverse complement strand
CCCAAGCCGTCGAAGAAGAGGGAAAAGAAGCCCAAGACTGTCGCAAAAACCTGATGCTCTATCCTCATGTCCATGTGCCGTATAATAGGATAGACGAATTCCTTCCGTTTATTAATGCCAATAAGATAAACCTCGAGATATTTATTTCATCGGATTCACTGGACTCAATAGACGGAGCCGATTTGCTCAGGCTGAAAGAGAAACTCGATTACAATCCGTCCCTGACTATCCACGCACCTTATATGGACCTGTCACCGGCGGCAATAGACAGCAAGGTCAGAGATGTTACTGTTGAAAGATTTGAGAGTGTCTTCGATGCTGCTGAAGTTCTGGGGCCAAGGGCGGTAGTATTTCACTCCGGATATGAGAAATGGAAATACTCTCTGAAGATCGACGTATGGCTAAAAAACAGCGTGAAGATGTGGAGACGGTTTTCTCAAAGGGCTGAAGACCTTGGGACCAGGATAGTCGTCGAAAATATCTTTGAGGATGAACCTGCCAACCTTAGACTGTTGATGGAGGAGATGTCCTCCGAATATTTTGGGCTCTGTTTCGATACAGGACATTTCAATCTCTTTTCGCGGATCCCGCTTGAGGAATGGCTGTCTCAGGTGAAGGAGTACATATTTGAACTTCACCTGCACGACAACCACGGGTCATCTGATGCGCATCTTGCAATTGGTGACGGCACATTTGATTTTGATACATTGTTCGGGACTTTGGCCGGCAGGGACTTGATATGCACTATTGAAGGACATACAAAAGAAGATGTTATCAAAAGTCTTGAGAGGCTGAAGACGCGGTTGATTGGGCCTGAATAACAACGATTTCTGGAACAAAGAAAGGATTTAGAAAAAGATGGCCACTGAACCCAATAAAGTAATTTACTCGATGATAGGAGTAAGCAAATACTACGATAAGAAACCTGTATTAAAAGATATCTACCTCTCCTATTTCTACGGGGCAAAGATCGGTGTGCTCGGTCTCAACGGATCGGGAAAGAGTTCACTCCTGAGGATTCTGGCCGGGGTGGACAAGGAGTTCAGCGGAGAGACAGTGCTTTCTCCCGGCCATTCGATAGGCTTCCTTGAGCAGGAGCCGAAACTGGACAGCAGCAAGACCGTGCTTGAGATTGTTCGTGAAGGGGTCAAGCCTATCGTGGATGCTCTTGAGGAATATAATGCCATCAATAACAAGTTTGCTGAACCAATGTCCGATGAAGAAATGAATAAGCTGATCGAAAGGCAGGGCAATGTGCAGGAGAAACTGGATGCCATGGGAGCATGGGACCTCGATTCGCAGCTTGACATGGCAATGGATGCCTTGCGCTGTCCTCAGGGTGATACGCCTGTCAACGTGCTCTCCGGCGGTGAAAGACGGCGTGTTGCCTTGTGCAGGCTGCTTTTACAAAAACCTGATATCCTGCTCCTTGATGAACCGACCAACCACCTTGATGCCGAGACCATTGCCTGGCTTGAGCATCATCTCAAAAATTATCCCGGGACTATTATAGCAGTGACCCATGACAGGTATTTTCTTGATAACGTGGCGGGATGGATTCTTGAACTCGATAGGGGGCAGGGTATCCCGTGGAAGGGAAACTACTCATCCTGGCTGGAACAAAAGAAGAACCGTCTGCAGCAGGAGGAGAAGGCCGAGAGCGAGAGGCAGAAGACGCTGCAGAGAGAACTTGAGTGGATTCGCATGTCTCCAAAGGGACGCCATGCCAAGGCAAAGGCCCGAATCAATTCCTATGAGACTCTGCTGGGTCAGGATACAGAAAAGAGTTCGAAAGACCTGGAAATATATATTCCACCGGGACCAAGGCTGGGAGATATTGTCATAGAAGCGGATAGTGTAAGCAAGGCATACGGTGACAATATTCTGATGGACGGGATGAGTTTTAGTCTTCCGCCGGGCGGGATAATCGGTGTCATCGGACCGAACGGCGCTGGCAAGACTACCCTTTTCAGGATGATCACCGGACAGGAAAAGCCTGACGCCGGCGCCTTCAGGGTGGGTGAGACAGTGAAACTGGCGTATGTCGACCAGAGCCGGGACGACCTTGATCAGAACAAGACCATCTGGGAGGTTATCTCCGGCGGAGATGATTCTATTCAGCTTGGAAAGAGGCAGATCAACTCACGCGCCTATGTTGCGCGGTTTAATTTCTCCGGCCAGGACCAGCAGAAGAAGGTCTCGATGGTATCCGGCGGGGAGAGGAATCGAATCCATCTGGCCCGTATGCTAAAAGAAGAGGCCAATGTCCTCCTGCTTGACGAGCCTACAAATGATCTGGATGTAAACACAATGCGCGCGCTCGAAGAGGCGCTTGAGAGCTTTGCCGGATG
>DATHCU010000184.1:0-2219 GCA_035319385.1 Thermodesulfovibrionales bacterium | reverse complement strand
AGGGAAAGACTGCCTGAGGCGGATGAGGACAGAAGGACAAAATTAAGATGCCTTGCTGTTCTCTTGTCCGAAATCGCCAAAAGCTATTGCGATTCAGTTATTTATCATGAATATGCCGCTACGGGAAGTCACGGCGCTGAGCCTCCCGCTCAACTCTGGGAACTTGCTTTCGGGACGAGGATTGTCAAGAGATTAGTTAAGGAGCGTCTCTTCCAGCCTATCCTTCAAAAGACGGCAGAAGCCGAAGTCATCAGGAAGGCCGAAGAGATCATTCGTACTTACAGGGATGATGCTGTTGATTGTATCGTCGCGCTGTCTAATTATTCTACCAGCCACACAAAGTTCAGGGACTTTCTGACAAGGCTGTGCGGTTGCAGGTATGCGAGTATGCCGCTTTTCGAGGTTTCAATGCTCGAAGGCTCGATGAACATAGACTGGAAGGAACTGGCCGAAAGGACAACGGAATTAGCGAATCTGGTAAACAAGGCTGAAGCTGTGTCCATAAGGACGCCCAACGGCACGAGCATCTCCTTTTCGAAAAAGGGCCGCAAGGCATTGGCGGATACAGGCATCCTTACCAGGAAAGGCTCCTTCGGTAATCTTCCGGCGGGTGAGGTCTTTTTTGCCCCGGTTGAAGGAACGGCTAACGGCAGGCTCGTTGTTGAATGGGGTCCCACCAAACGACTGTCAGAACCTATGGTTTTCACAGTAAAAGACGGCATTGCGGTTGATGTGTCGGGTGGAGACGATTATGTTTCCTATCTGAAAGAGAGACTCGATGAGCGGCAGGAGAACAGAAATATTGCGGAACTTGGCATCGGTACGAATCTCGCCGCCAAGAGGCCTGATAATATCCTTGAGTCAGAAAAGATCCTGGGCACAATACATATAGCCCTCGGAGACAACAGCTCTTTTGGAGGCAGAGTAAAGGCCCCGTTTCACCAGGACTTTGTTTTTTTCAGACCAACCGTGACACTTATTTACGGAGATGGGAGCAAAAGAGCTATACTGAAGGGCGGCAAGATACAGATCTGATTCCGATTAAAACGGTTAGCGGGCGCATTCCCGTCGGCTTGGGGCGGGACTAGCGGGCGAATATAGAGAAATAATTCCTTGCGTTAAGATACATTGCGGTCTCTGCTGCAGTGTTATTCGTTCCTGTCTTCAAGAACTGTGGAAGAAGGGGGTTTTGCGCATATGCGTTATGTGATACTTGGCACCGCAGGACATATCGACCATGGCAAGAGTTCTCTGGTCAAGGCCCTGACCGGTATCGATCCGGACAGGCTGAAGGAGGAGAAAGAACGCGGGATTACAATAGACCTCGGGTTTGCGGACATCGAGTATCCTGACGGGTTGACTGTCGGGATTGTGGATGTGCCGGGGCATGAGCGTCTTATCAAGAATATGCTCGCAGGGGCCGGAGGTATCGACCTTGTGCTCCTTGTCATAGCCGCCGATGAAGGCATAATGCCCCAGAGCCGTGAGCATCTGCACATCTGCAACCTCCTCAGAATCAAGACAGGACTCGTCGCAATTACCAAGGCTGACCTCGTGGAAGAGGAATGGCTTGCCCTTGTCACGGATGATGTGAGGGCCTTTGTCAAGGGAACGTTTCTGGAGGGGGCGGATATCATTCCTGTATCTTCGAAGACGATGTCCAATATGGATGTTCTCAAGGACCGGATAGGAGATGTGGCCCGTGCGGTTGATCCGAAACCTGTCAAAGGTCTTTTCAGGCTTCCCATTGACCGTGTATTTACGCTGAAGGGCTTCGGCACCGTTGTCACCGGCACCGCAGTTTCAGGGAGCATATCTGTCGACCATGACATTGAAATACTCCCCAGTAACATCAAGAGCAAGGTCCGCGGGCTTCACAGCCACGGTAAATCTATCCAGACAGCATATGCCGGCCAGCGCGTGGCCATAAACCTTCAGGGCGTTGACAAGGATGAGATCCAGAGGGGCGATGCAGTGGTCGTGCCTGAGAAGCTAGTTCCGACGAAGAAGATAGATGCGAGCGTGGAACTCCTCTCCGATGCGCCTGCCCTGAAGAGCAAGAGTCTGGTGCATTTCCATCTCGGTACCTCGGAGACGACCGCCAGGGTTATCCTTTTCGGCATGAATGAACTAAAGGCAGGGGAGAGCTGCTTCTGTCAGTTCAGGCTTCATGAGCCTGTCATTGCCATGTCGGGGGACCGTTATATCGTCAGGAGATT
>DATHCU010000183.1:0-2555 GCA_035319385.1 Thermodesulfovibrionales bacterium | reverse complement strand
GATATTTTCAACGGCGAACGTGGCAAAATCAGACAGATGCTCCTGCTTCGTATTCACTGTCTCATCATTGTGTTCTTCAGCTGCCTTCTGCTGTATCTTTGCTTCCAGATTAGCGACCGTATCTCGCAGGCGGGATATTTCTTTCATGAGTAAATGTATTGTTTGCTCTTGATTATCCATCACTTTATTTCGTTCCGCCCGCTATACACACGCCTCTTCCGGAAGAAATCCCGGAACGCTACAGGGCATTCGGACAGGAGCGGTCTGTCCGAATGCCGTCTTGGGCCACTCATGCAACTTAACCCGTTAGCAAGGAAGACAAACCCATTTGCCTCCAACCAATACCCAGCAACATCTGTTTGGGTACATGAGTTTTGTTTTTAAGGCGCCCCCGACAATCTTCTTATTTGCTTTTTTCTCATCGGGGCCATATTCTATTTTTCCCTCAAGTATTTGGCCCTTTTCTTTATTCACGTTCTTCGCCCCGATTGCTTCCCCATTCTCATTAACATACACCACTAGACTTGCCCCCTTCATAATGGCTCTCCTTCCGGTATGTCCATTTATTGGCGCAGCTTCCTGACTCCCACCTCAGACTCTTCAACCTCCTTTCCCAGGCCGTTTGCCTTTGCAATTACAGTCAGAATTCCAGAGTGAATTTCGCCAGCACCAGACGTTTTGGCTGCACTCCGGGATTCCTTGGATCCGTATCCTGAAATTTGAAGCTTTCGTCAAAAAGATTCTTTCCCACTATCGATAATATACCCATCCTTTTGGGCAACCTGTAGCTGACAGAGGCATCAAAGACCCAGAAAGAATCTTCCTCGTGCTTGAAAGTAACAAAAGGCTCACCCGTAAATCGATCTATCTGTCCGTTTTGCGAGACGTAGGAAGGATTCAGCCGGACACTGAATCCGGACGGGTGGAAGAAACCAATTCCAAGCATAAGCCTATGTGTATTCAGCCTTGTAAAATAATCCGCATCAAATTCCTCCGGTCTTTTGAACTTCTCTAACTCGTACTCGACACTCACTGCAAGCCATTGATAAGGAGTCCAGTATGAATAGACCCGGAGCAGTTCTTCTTTCCAGTCGCCTTCAATCAACTTAGAGGAAAATGTCTCCTCATCGAAAGTCACGCCCGGCACTTTCAGATCCCTCTTTGATAATTCAACTCCCCCAAATAGCTGGGAGGTAAATTTCTGATCGATTCCAACGCCATAGCGCCATGAGATGGTGCCTTCCGAGTCACTAAAGAATTGATTGAACCCTGCCACCTGTGTCGGTTCAATAGTCTGATCGGATATCAGTACCCGGTTGAGAGTCCTGAAAGCGGCAAACCTCACTGCGGTATTCTGAAAGGGGGTCCAGACAAGCCCGAATTTCGGGTTAAACCGGTCACGGTCTAAAGTCTTATCCGCAATCTGGGCTTTTAGAAAGTTAACACTACCTCCGACGGTCCAGATCATGTTCTTTGGGTAATTTATATGGGAATATATGTAGGCATTAGTATGCCTCGGGTGGGTTTCAGTTGATTGCCCTACGAAAGTATTCTCTTCATTTTCCCTGAAATGGCCTGCGCCGCCCACAATCTTGAAAACTTCGGTTCGGTATAGGTGTTGGATTTCGACAAGGTATCCTTCTCTTTCCATATTGATATCATAGCCTTGGCCAAGAAGGTTAGTATAATCGCCCTTAGAACTCCTGTAAATGACGGACCCAATGAAATCGGAACTTGCTGTAAACGAATGATGCATCCCTAATCGGACCGTCCTGAAGGTCTCCTTGTCACGCTCGTTACGATCAAAGTTTGCAGGATCGAAATACATATTCAGATCGCCATGTTCAAAGTCCCTTGCCCTGAACTCAGCCTGGACGCTCGTCTGAGGAGACAGAGCAACTTGTGCAAACAGATTGTAAATGTCCTGTTTCTGATCGTTGTTCGGCCGGAAACCATCCGTCTCATAGTGGAACTGACCCGCGCTGAGAGATACATTGCCCTGAACAGCGGACACAACCACCTCATCTCCGAATGTGCCTTTTTCACCGACGATTCCGCTCAGAAGTAACGAGTACCTGTTCCGACTGAAGAGTGGATTGAATTCATTGAACGAAAGATCGGACGGCCCTGCTCCTTCCAGAATGAAGAGATTGCTTTCAGCAAGGTGAGGCTGAAGCGGAGTGATGTTTATCGGCTGCAGCAGTTGAGACTGCAACAGTTCGCTGACCCTGGCGATCTCATGCCTCGGGAGCACAGAATACGAGTCTGCAAGAAATCTGTGGGCAGAAAAATTGGCTGGATCGGTATCTACAGATTTCCATCCCTCCGTCAATGCGAGATTCTGAAAACCCAGGTCATTATAGATGCGCGCCAGGCTCGCACTGCGGGCCGCGAGATCCGAATCGAGAAGAAGCTCCGACCGGTAGACGGCCCGGTTATCATTCAGCTCTATCGCCTTCTGCATATCGCGGAGGGCCTCAACCGGGCGGTTCATGCTCTGTTTCATTATCGCGTCATAGAAAAAAGGCGTCGGGTCTTTCGGATCAAGTTCTTTC
>DATHCU010000182.1:0-3288 GCA_035319385.1 Thermodesulfovibrionales bacterium | reverse complement strand
GAATGCCGCGGCCGACACCGTATCGGTGATAGACGCCGCGACAAATACCGTCATCACCTCGATCACAGTCGGCAATCAGCCGTATGCAATCGCAATTGATCCTTCGGGTGCGCGCGTCTATGTGGCACACTATTCGGACGACAATGTTTATGTGATCGATACCGCGACAAACACCGTCATCGGTTCACCGATAACTGTGGGGAATGCTCCCCGGGCGCTTGCGGTCAATCCCGCCGGCGATCGACTATATGTGGCGAACAATGGGGCGGGCAGCGTAACTGTGATCGACACGGTCCTCAATACCGCTATCGCCACAATCGCGGTGGGAAATGCTCCCTATGGCCTTGCGGTGAATCCGGCGGGCACACGCCTCTATGTTGCTAACTTCAACAGTAATAATGTATCCGTGGTTAATACCGCGACGAACACTGTCATAGGCGTGCCAATAGGTGTAGGAGTTCAACCAAGGGGAATCGCTCTCAATCCCGCCGGCATATTTGTCTACGTAGTGAACAGGGGAACGGATGCCGTTTCCATAATCGACGCGGCAACGAACACGGTGACAGGTGCTTCGATAACGGTGGGAGATGAACCCGGCGGTATTGTTATCCTGCAGCTGCCTGTTCAGGGTATTCCAACGCTGAATGAATGGGGCATGATCATCTTTATGTTCTTGGCTGGTCTCGGCGCGTTATCTTCACTGAGGAGACATATGAGGGCGAGAAGTTAGACGGGGTATTCTCTAGAAATAGCAGCGGGGGTGAGATCCGATAAGGTCTCACCCCGAATAGTCTCATCTCCAGGCTCAAACATCCTTTTCCAATCCTTCTCTCCAGGAAGCTGCTTAAGCTTTACGTTCATAATGCCGATTAATCAGAGGTGGTGCAGATCTCTTCTATAAAAGAGATCTGCTATTCTTTCACTTAATCTTTAGGAGGCGATTATGGCTGACCGTGATTCAAAAGACAGACGCAGAATTCTGACCGGAGATGACTTGACAATAACACGCTCCACCAAGCAGTCGACACATCCGCCTATCTGTTCCGCACTCTTTGCCTCCATCAGGCGGTAGTCGCAGCACCCCATTTATTTTTGGCCCATTTCCAGTAGGCCTTCTTGTATGTCTCTTCCCCTGTCTTTGGGCTAGTTTTCAGCGCAGTAACGATCTACCCGGAACTCTCTCCAATCTCTCCACAAAACTTCTGTCAGCCAAAGGGCGTCCGTGCATCCATGGCGTCGTATCTCATTTAGTCTCTTGTCCTCGATCTTTTCCCTTGGTGCCTCTGCCTAATCGTCTGTGCTGTAATCGGCTGCCTTCTCCCGAGGTTTCTGTTGAGCTATGTGAAGGGGAAGATCTGCAGCCACAATACGCGCAGATCTTGACATGCGATTATCCTATAGGTTGTTAAGCATCAAGTCAAGAATTGAGTGCGGTGTTCCCCGAATTACTGTTGAAGTCCCGTTCAAAGTCTGCAGTTTTCCAGATGCGATATTCTTGCCCTGGCGGGTATGAAATGCTTCTTTTGAATTCGCAATAAACATTAAAGTCCGCAGCAACTAAATATGTCCCACGGCCGCTCTGGTTTGTGCCATCCTCCTAAACATTTTCAAACCTGATATAATTGTGTCGAGCGCAAATTATGCTCTTCATGACAGATTAGATTCTGAACAACAGCCAAATAAAGGAGGATCGGAGATGAAGAGAGCACGGAAGATTTCGGTGAGGATAATAGTATTTTTTGCAGTCATGTGTGTGATGGTTTCTTCAGTTGCGCCAGTCGCTTTTTCGGACGAGAATGCTTTCCAATTCAAAGACAACTCATTGCAGACAAACCTGCTGCAGTTCAAAGGTAAAACCGTCGAAATACAGTTTAAATCAGGAGGGCAACTGGCCGGCAAGCTTTCCGAGGTTGGAACCCAAGCAATTGTTCTCAAAGAACTTCGTGGTAAAGAGTATTACGATGCCCTTATAGTAATTGATGATATAGCTGCTGTGATATTCAAAGCAAAATAGGTGAAGCTAGGAAAAGGAAGGGGCTAAGCTGTATTCGTGGGGCTTGTCGGAAGTCGGGAACAACGCTGCCGCGTTTTGAGGATCTCGTTGCTCCGGTGCAGCCTTTTACTTCTTCAGCCTCGTCTCTACCTGGGTGCATATCCCATAAAGCATCTGCAGTTCCCACTCTGTTAAGCCTGACCTGCCTATCAGGTGCTTGAGGTTCTTCAGGATCTTCTTCTCAAGGTCCGCGTCTCCTCTTGGAATGAATTGGAGGAGTCTGATGGTCGATTCTATCTTCTCAAAAAAAGGGTCCAGTTTGCCGCGATCCACCAGGCCGGGGAGGCTGGTTTTGTAAGTCTTCTGGCTCAGTTCATATGCTACCAGCATGACGCTTTGGGCGAGGTTCAGCGATGGTGTCTCCGGTTCTGACGGTATCGTTATCAATAATCCGCATTCATCTATCTCCTCATTTGTCAGGCCATTGCGCTCTCTGCCGAACAGCACTGCAATCCTGTTCTTCTTAGCAGCGGTTATGATTCTCTTAACACTCTCCCTGACAGGGACTATGAGTCCCCGCCTTTTTCCAAGCCTGCGGGTTGTCCCTACGATCAGGCTCTTGTCTTTTATCGCGTCTTCGAAGGTCGCGTGGACCGTCGCATGCTTGAGCATGTCGTATGCCTGGCACGCCATCCACTTTGCCTCTTTCTTGTGAAAATGTTCGGGATTGACCAGTTCGAGATTCTTGAAGCCCATATTCTTCAGTGCCCTCGCAGCCGCCCCCATGTTGCCTGGTTCCTGAGGTTCCACGAGGATGAAGTATATATTGTCCTTCCAGGATGTCATCGCAGCCGCCCGGGGAAGAAAGATATCATCCCTTATAGTCTTTGGGTATGCGGCTGAGGAAGGCCTCCAGGTCAGCCTTCAATTAGTCAATCCCCATGATGATGTGGGATTCGCACAGGGTATGGCAGCCGATCGTGACCTGTTCAGAGCCGTCTTTTTCATGTTCGCCTTCCCAATGTCTGAGAGAGTCAATGCCAAGCAGTATGCAGGACTCGCAGCAGATCCTTTCTCTGACGGTCACCAGCCTGACTTGCGGGCTTCCAGGGTCGTCCGAGTGTTCCTCGGCTTCACATATCTCGCATCTCTTCTTCATCTATCGCATTCCGTCCTTTCTCGCGCAATTATTAACCTGGCAATGAAATACTGCAATTTCGTCATTGTCCGGCTTGACCGGACAATCCAGAACCTGTTGAAAAGACTGGATTCCCCGATCAAGTCGGGGAATGACA
>DATHCU010000181.1:0-5965 GCA_035319385.1 Thermodesulfovibrionales bacterium | reverse complement strand
TCAGGAGATTTTCCCCGCTAGACACGATAGGCGGCGGAGAGGTCCTTGACCCTCTCTCCTATAGAAGGACTTACAAAGAAGGCCTGGAAGACCTGACGGTATTTGCATCCGGAACCCTTCCCGAGAAGATCTCCACAAAGGTGAAGAGATCCGGCATATACGGCATAAAGGTATCCCTTATCGAAGGGTGGATAAAAGCTGAGGTGCCGTCCATAAAGGAGGCCATCAGGTCCCTGAAAGAAAAAGGCAGCCTGCTTCAGTTTGAAGATATCCTTCTGCACAGATCAGTTTTTGAAACCTTCAGGGACAATGTCCTCAGGCTGCTGGGCGCATATCACAAGAAGAACCCGCTGAAACCCGGCATGCTGAAGGAGGAACTCAGGGCCCAGTTCAATATCGAGCCCAGGCTCTTTGGAAATCTGATAACCTCGCTGAAAGACATAGTTTTTGAAAAAGAGCTTGTGAGACTTTCGACATTCAAGATAGCCCTATCCGAAGTGGATGAGACGACAAAGACAAAGATTCTCGAGCTCCTGGACAAAGGCGGGTTCCAGCCCCCCCTGAAAGAGGAAGTCTCCCAGGCTCTTAAGATAGACCAGAAGCGGTTCGCCGACATCCTGAAACTCATGACCAAGGAAGGAAGGCTCGTCAGGATCAACGATTCGATTTATGTGACTTCAGCTGTCTATAATCAAATGGTGGAGAAACTCAGGATTTTTTACAGCAAGAAACCCGATATGACGGTTGCAGAGTTCAGGGATCTCCTGGGCACTACCAGAAAATATGCCCTGCCTTTTGTCGAGTACTTGGACGCGGCCAATGTTACATTGAGGGTGGGAGACGTCAGAAAACTCCTACTGAAGTAATTTTAGTCTATGCGCTCGCAGCATCTGAGCAACAGGCAGACCGCATGGGCTGCGATCCCTTCGCCATGTCCGACAAATCCCATACCTTCATTCGTCTTTGCCTTTATGTTGAT
This sequence comes from Thermodesulfovibrionales bacterium, assembly GCA_035319385.1. Classification (GTDB taxonomy): domain Bacteria; phylum Nitrospirota; class Thermodesulfovibrionia; order Thermodesulfovibrionales; family SM23-35; genus DYFC01. Next base: position 4,986 of record DATHCU010000181.1, on the reverse strand, counting down.
CGCACCGGACGAAATACCAGCCTCTGCTATTGCGGCCTTCATCGACTCCACATACGGCGACAGCTTCGGTTCTTCAGCAAGGATTACCGAATCTATCCATGTGACCTCATAACCATTCAAACGGGTAATGTCTATAATCTCCTTGAGCATCTGAATGCTGGAAGCATCCTTCCATCTGGGGTCGGTATCCGGAAAATACTTCCCTAAATCACCGAGGCCAAGAGCCCCGATGACCGCATCCGTGATGGCATGGCACAAAACATCCGCATCAGAATGGCCGCTCAGCCCTTTTTCAAAGGGGATATCGATACCCCCGAGAATAAGTCTTCTTCCCTTGACAAGCCTGTGAGAGTCGTAGCCGATCCCTACGCGCATAAAAACCCTATCTTATGGACAATAATCGACATCTTGATAACTAAATTTTAAACCAATTCGGGAAGAAAATGTGAAAAAACTTGGGCCCGGCATCAAAATAAATCTAATCCGTGTGCTTCTCCGGTTCAGAAGCCCTCAGGAATGCTTCCGCAGTCACGAGATCTTCGGGGGTAGTGATCTTGATGTTTCTGTATGAGCCGGCAACAATTCTGACTCTGCCGCCGGCTTTTTCCACGAGAGCGGAATCATCTGTGGAATAGAGCCCCTCTTTCATTGCCCTGTCATACGCCGCCAGGAGCACTTTATAAGGAAAGATCTGGGGGGTCTGAATTGCCCGGATCGACTCCCGTTTCAGTGTCCCGGATACGAACATATCCTCGACTTCCTTGATAGTATCTTTTACCGGGACCGCAAGGACAACTCCGTCAAATCCTGCTTTGTCCTGCATTGACTTCCCGTCATGTCCGAGTTCTTTCAGCGCAGACACCACTTTATCCCTATCTAGTAACGGCCTGACACCGTCGTGTATCAGCACAATTGAGTCCCTATCCTCAATGAGCTTGAGGCCGTTGTATACGGAATCCTGTCTCTCATTACCCCCAGGCGCGATCCTCTTGATCTTTTTCAGGCCGAATTCCTCAAAGACCTTTTGCCCCAGTTCCATATCAGCTGGTCTTAATGCCGGAATAATCTCCACAATCTCCGGAATAGACTCCAGGACTTCAAGAGGCCAGACAATGAGCGGCTTCCCTCCAAGGAGAAGAAAAGGTTTATTGGCATCGCGACCGAATCTCTTTCCAAGGCCGGCCGCAGGGACAATCGCGATGACCTTTGATGGTTGCTTGCGAGCCTTCATATTCTTAAGACATCTCCCTTCGGCAGGGGGGAGAGCCGACTCCTTTCGATCGATCGTACCTAATCTTCACGTTCGTAGTCTTCTTTCAGCCTTGAGAATATCATCCTGCCCGCGGTAGTCTGAAGAACACTCGTAACAGTCACATCGGCATTCTTGCCGATCAGTCTCCTTGAATTTTCTACGACGACCATGGTACCGTCGTCAAGATAGGCCACACCCTGATTATACTCCTTCCCTTCCTTCAGAATATACACCTTCATTGCCTCACCGGGAAGGACCACTGGCTTTAGAGAGTTTGCCAGTTCGTTAATGTTCAGAACAGCCACTCCCTGAAGCTCTGCGACCTTATTAAGATTGAAATCGTTCGTGATTACCTTTGCGTTTAAGATCTGAGCAAGGGCCACAAGTTTGGAGTCAACCTCCCTGATCTTCGGGAAGTCCTCGTCCACAATCCTCACTGTGATTCGCGACATCTTCTGGATTTTGTGGAGGATATCCAGGCCCCTTCTTCCCCTCGCGCGTTTCATGGGATCGGAAGAATCCGCGATGTGCTGCAGTTCCTGGAGTATGAACTGAGGAAGAATAAATGTGCCATCGAGAAATCCCGTTTCACAGACGTCTGCAATGCGGCCGTCGATGATTACACTGGTATCCAGGATCTTGAGGTTCTCTTCCACTGTCTGCCCCCTGAAAAGTCTGAAGATGCCTGCAACCGATATCGACTCGCCCCTGCTCAGTCCGAGAAGAAGTCCCGCATATGCGAAGACTGAAAGCAGTCCAAGGGAGACGACCCTTATTTCTTCACCAAGGAATAGATTTAATGGAAGTGCAAGAAGGTATGCAAACAACAGGCCGGATGAAGTGCCGATAAGGCCGCCGATAATCGTGCCGATTTCAATCTTCCTGAAGATTATTTCGGCCGCCACCGCGATTATGCCCAGGCCGGCGCCTATGACTGAACCGTATAATCCGTAATTATATTTGCCTCCGATAAAATATCCCGAAACCGCAAAAAGAAGAAAAATAATTGCCTTAAGAATAAGAAACACTCCAATCACCTCCCATCTGCATGTAACATATAGCTAAACTGTAGCACATCGAGACCATTGTGAGAAGGTTAAGCGGAAGATGAAAACATCACCTTTGTCATCAATTGACGGAGCGGTTTTATGATCATTCGCTCGGAAGGAGAAAGTGCGCGGAAAATGCCCGGAGGGGGGAGAACCTAAGACGTTCTCAGGATTACATAGAACTTCTTGCCGTTTCTGTTTACGAACAGGAGGACGGAATCGCTCGCTCTGACGCCAGTAGAGATCCTGTTAAAATCCTCTGTATTATTCACTGCTTTCTTATTAATCTCTTTTATGATATCACCCTTCTTGATCTCGGCATCGTCTGCCGGACTTCCCGGTTCAACCTTTACAATGACTACTCCTTTCTCGTCTTTATTAAACCCGAGCTGCCTGATGATCTCTTTGGAAAGGTCCATCACCGTGAGCCCTGCGAGGGCCTTCTCCGAATCGTCCGGAAGCCTGTCAGGCGAGGCTTCGGCAGCTTCCCTCGGCAATTCCGTTATCATCACTTTTGTGGCGAGTTCCTTCCCTGCCCTGAGAATTTTCAGTGATATTTCCCCTCCGGCCTTACTCTGTGCAACCATGTTCCGAAGGCTGCTGACGTCCCTGACATCCCTGCCGTTGAATTCTATAATGATGTCCCCGCGCATAATGCCGGCCCTTCCGGCAGGGCCATCTTTTGCAACATCGCTTACAAGCGCGCCCCTTGTCTTCTTCAGCCCGAATTCCTGAGCCAGCTCCGGGGTCAGTTCCTGGATCGTAACACCGATCCACCCCCTTGTAACCTTGCCTTTCTGTAAGAGCTGGTCCATAACCAGGCGCACCATATTACTGGGCACGGCAAACCCTATCCCCTGGTAGCCGCCCGTCCTGGAAAAGATAGCGGTATTGATACCGATGAGTTCCCCTTTTATATTGACCAGAGGGCCTCCTGAATTCCCGGGGTTTATTGCCGCATCGGTCTGGATGAAATCTTCATAATCTGCTATGCCGACGTTTGCCCTTCCCACGGCGCTGATTATTCCCATGGTCACCGTATTGCTCAGGCCGTAAGGGCTTCCGATGGCGAGGACGAATTCCCCTACCTGCAGTCTGTCGGAATCTCCCCACGTAAGGGTAGGAAGGTTCCCCGCATCAATCTTTATCACCGCAACGTCGGTCTTGGGGTCCGCACCAACAATGCGTCCCTTAAAAGTCCTCTTATCAACCAGAGTGACTTTTATCTCATCGGCTTTTTCCACTACGTGGTTGTTTGTAATAATATACCCGTCCGCAGACACTATGACACCCGATCCCAGGCTCCTCTCTTTCCACTTCTTGGGGGATCCGAATTCATGAAACGGGCTGAAAAAATCAAAGAGTGGCTCTTCAAAGAGGGGCTGGGCTTCTCTTCTCACAACTTTAGTCGTAGAGATGTTCACGATTGAGGGTGATACAGCCCTCACAATGTCCGAAAACGCCCTTCCGGTTTCCATAATCTGGCGGGGAACACTCGGAGTAAAGGCGTTGTACAGGGATCTTGATTGGCCCGTAAGCTTCCCCAGAGTATAGTAAGTGATGCCGCCAAGAAGGAATCCCACGAGGAGTATGGCCGTTCCGGCGAGTATTTTCTTCTTCATTAATTTAATTATAATGGTCGTTTAAGAGAGATGTAAAGTGCGTGCCCTTGACCAAATACCCTCTATTGTGCTAACTTCCAAAATCTGACATTTCAACAAAATCCGGTCATTTGCAGGTCGGACCCGTGCGTTTCGGGAAGATTTTTGGAGACAACCTGTTTAGAGACGGCATTTGCTTGACCTGTTAAATGTGTTAATTTCAGGAGGTTTAAATGTTAAAACGTTATTTGCTGGCCCCGGGGCCTACGCCTGTCCCTTCGGACGTCCTTCTGGCAATGGCGGCTCCGATAATTCATCATCGGTCGCCCGATTTTCTCCCGGTCATCGATTCTGCCAAGAAGGGACTCCAGTGGCTCTATCAGACAAAGAATGATGTCCTCATCCTTTGTTCAACGGGTACGGGCGGTATGGTGGGTACTGTTAATAATTTCTTCACGAGAGGGGACAAGGTCCTGGTAATAAATGGCGGTAAATTCGGGGAGAGATGGACGAAGATCTGCCAGGCCTATGAGCTCAATGTGGAGGAGATAGTTGTTGAATGGGGCTATTCTGTCAAACCCGAGATCGTTGAAGAGAAACTCAAGAAAGATAAGGACATAAAAGGCGTATTTGTGCAGGCAACCGAGACTTCAACGGGTGTTGCCCATGACATTCAGGCACTTGGTTCAGTTGTAAAGAAGTCTGGAGATGCACTATTCATTGTCGATGCGATCAGCGCACTGGTAGCTCATGATCTGAGAACCGACGAATGGGGGGTTGACGTCATGATAGGAGGCTCCCAGAAGGGACTAATGCTCCCGCCGGGGATAGCCTTTGTCAGTGTCAGTGACAAGGCGTGGGCAAGGGCGGAGACCGCAAAACTGCCGAAGTTCTATTTCAATTTCAAGAAAGAGCGCGATAATCTCGCGAAGAACCAGACAAATTTTACATCACCCGTTACCCTGATCATAGGGCTGAACGAAAGCCTTAGGATGCTCAAGGCAGAGGGGCTGGAGGCCGTATTCAAAAGACATGCTGTGCTGGCCAATGCGACCAGGAAAGCGGTTCAGGCTATAGGACTGGA
>DATHCU010000180.1:0-3493 GCA_035319385.1 Thermodesulfovibrionales bacterium | reverse complement strand
GAGATATACCTTTGATATACTAAACGAGGAGGTCAGAGTATGAAAGACAGATTCGCCCGTTCATACATAATCTTTTTCACATCTCTGTTCATAGGATTATCTTATTGTCTGAATGTGGCAGCGGCCGAGCAGAAGACCTTTCTCTGGAAAGTCAAGTCGGAAACAACGACGGTGTATGTTCTGGGGTCAATTCACTTTATGAAAAAGGACAGCTATCCCCTGGATAGGAAGATTGAGGACGCCTTTGAGAAGTCGTCTGTTCTTGCGGTGGAAGCCAATGTCAATGATATAAGCAAGATAGATATCCAGAGAGTCCTGAATGCCGCTTTTTATATGGGAGACGACTCCCTGGAGAAGCATGTTTCGGGAGATACGTATGAGCTTGTGAAAAAAGAGTTCGGCGGCCTGGGCTTCCCTATCTGGATAGTCACCAAGCAGAGACCCTGGTTTCTCGCCCTGTCGTATGTCTCCCTTGAACTCATCAGGCAGGGATACGATCCGTCTTATGGGCTGGACATGCATTTCTTGTCGGAGGCATCAGGGACGAAGACGATCAAAGAGCTCGAGAGCGTTGACTATCAGATCAATCTCCTTTCAGGTTTTTCTGATGCAGATCAGGAGGCATTTCTTTTGTATACCCTTAAGGACGCGAAGGGCTTCGACAGGGAGATGGACAAGGCTGTGGATGCATGGAGAACCGGAGATGAGGAGAGGATGGAGTCTCTGGTAACAGGATCGGCAATGACGGACAGCAGAGTATCCTCGGTGTATGAAAAACTCATCTATGACAGAAACAAAATGATGGCTTCTAAGATCGAGGATTATCTGAAAACCGACGAAGTTCATTTTGTTGTTGTGGGCGCCGGCCATCTGGTGGGACGAAGGGGCGTCATCAATCTGCTCAGGAACAAGGGTTATTCTGTGGAACAATTATGATCCCGGGAGGTCTATATTTCTCGTCTGCTCATCGACGGCTACAATCTTATTGGCGTATCCCATAATGACCTCAGGCGTGAGAGGGAGATGCTGATCAACTCTCTTGCTGAATACAGGAAGAGAAAGGGTCATGACGTGTTCGTCGTCTTCGACGGCTGGAGGAGCGGACCGGGAAAGGAGACAATCTCTGTGACAGAAGGGATCAGAGTCATCTATTCCGGAATCGGCGACAGGGCGGATGATGTGATCAAACGGATGATTTCGTCGGACAAACGTGAATGGATTGTTGTGACATCGGACAGGGACATCGCAGATCATACATGGTCCTGCGGTTCGACGCCCGTAGCCGCGGGGAAATTCTTGAGAATACTGGAGGAGGGATCTTCATTCTCCGATGATGATCAAGAAGAGGACGAAGAATATATTCAGCCCAGAAAAGGCAGTCCCAGACAGTTATCCAGAAAAGAGAAAGCCGTCAGAAGGGCGCTAAACAAGCTCTGATGACTGACAGATTAAGGGCGATATCCAGGCAGAGGCCCGGAGATATTATCACGATAGCATTTCTTGTGTTTCTGCTCGGTTTGACGATAGCTTTCTATCCAGCTCTGCCAAGACCCAAATACCTGATAAGTCTCTATTCCGTTCTTATCCTTGCACAGGTCATTCTGATCAGACTCAGCAATAAAGGAAAATTTCTGGAATTCTTCTATGACCTCATTTTCCCAACGATCTGTATTTTGGCGATCTTCGACAGTCTGGAATGGCTTGTGCACTATATAAATCCTCAGGACATAGACCCACTGCTGATCAGGCTCGACTATATGATTCTCGGCGGCCATCCGTCGCTAATACTGGAGAAGATCATAAATCCTTATTTGACCGACATTCTCCAATTAGCCTATTCGTTGTACTATTTTGTTCCTGTTGGTTACGGAGCCATCCTGCTGATGAGTGGTCAGAAGGAGGACTTCAACAGATCATTGTTCCTAATTCTGCTTTGTTTCTACCTATCCTATCTGGGGTATATCCTTTTTCCTGCCCTTGGCCCCAGGTTCTATCTGAGCGAGATTCAGACTTCAGGACTGCATGGTTTTATCCTTACTGAACCGCTTCAGAATTTGTTGAACAGGCTGGAAGGCATAAAGAGGGATGCCTTCCCAAGCGGACATACAGGTATAACCGTGTTGGTTCTCTATTTATCCTTCAGATACAAAAGATGGTTCTTCTGGCTCGCTCTTCCCGTCGTATCAGCTCTTATATTTGCAACCGTTTATTGCCGGTATCACTATGTGGTTGACGTCATCGCTGGTTTTGGACTGACGATCATAACGATTAGCCTTGGGGAATGGTATTACGGGTGGTGGGAGAGAGAGAAGGCACGCAGACAGTTTTGATCCGACGACGTCATAAAGCGTCACAGGAATGCATAGGTTCTATTGCGAGGCCAGGGCATTTGAAAGCGCGACGTATTGAGAGGAAGCAGTGAAGGGTGCTGGTAATTTTCTTTTCATTTAGCATAGAATAAAAAAGTTGACGTTTTCCCCGCCGCAGGCATTTCCGACGGAATCCAAGCGTGAAATGATGCGGGTGTATTGTCTGTGTGCGCTGCCGGCAGTTAAATTTACAGAAACGAGGGTTTTATTTATGGGACATAAAGACTTGAGAAACATCGCAATAATTGCACATGTCGATCACGGCAAGACAACACTGGTTGATGGGATGATGAAACAGGGCGGACTTTTCAGGTCCAATGAAAAGGTCCAGGAACGAATGATGGATAACATAGACCTGGAGAGGGAACGGGGTATTACCATAATGGCGAAGAATGCGGCCGTCAGATATAACGGCGTGAAGATCAACATTGTGGATACACCTGGCCATGCCGATTTCGGCGGAGAGGTCGAGAGGACCCTGAAGATGGTTGATGGAGTCCTGCTCCTCGTTGACGCGTCAGAGGGTCCATTGCCGCAGACCAGGTTCGTCCTGAAGAAGGCCCTTGAACTCAATCTGCCGCCTGTGCTCGTCATCAATAAGATAGACAGGGCAGACGCGCGGATACAGGCCGTCTTGAACGAAGTATATGACCTCTTTATCGACCTCGATGCGACTGAGGAACAGCTTGAGTTTCCGGTACTCTATACAAACGCAAAGCTCGGAACCGCAAAGCTTCGTATGGAGGATGAGTCGACGGACCTGAAGCCTCTTTTTGAGACCATCATGAATACAATACCTCCTCCCGCAGGCAGCAGAGACGGGGCATTGCAGATCCTCGTCACGAATATCGACTATGACAACTATATCGGCAGGCTCGCTATCGGACGTATTTTTTCCGGAAGTGTGAAGGTGGGCGACTTCGTGTCCATGGCAAAGAGCGACTCTGAGTTTGTGAAAACAAAGGTATCATCGCTTTACACCTTCCAGGGGCTTGAACGAATGCAGGCTGATGAGGCTTCAGCCGGAGAGATTATCGCCCTGGCAGGAATTGAAGGCATCAACATAGGCGATACGATCACGGATGTCGAAGATCCGAAACCCCTGCCCCGTATAACAGTGGATG
>DATHCU010000179.1:0-9121 GCA_035319385.1 Thermodesulfovibrionales bacterium | reverse complement strand
GAATTCGTCAAGATCAAGGAGGAATACACCCGCCCTGTCAGAAGGGTAGTCGTGGCCGAGGCCTTCGGGAAGGAGAGTCTTTATGACATAAGACTTCATGTCATCTGCTGTGCGGATTTCTATCAGAAAACCCGAACCCTGAACGCCCGAACCGAGTTTCCGTATATCGATCCGGTCAGCATTCCTGAAATGCTGCAGGAGATAGGACTTTATCGCAGGTTCATTGAGCATTTCACCCTGACGGCTATGACGTGTGCGTTAGAAGATTGAGCTGCCCGACACCGGATTTGGGATTTCATCCTTCATCCCTAATGATTCACCCTATTCCGGTGGTTCCCCGAAATTCGCACTGTATCTCTCAAGGTACTCGTCGTAAGTAAAACGGTGTTCCTGTGTCCCGTAGTGCTCTATCGCGTATACTGCTGCGACAGCACCCATCTTTGCCGCTGTCGGCAGATCCCTTCCCGTGACAAGCCCCTTCAGCAAGCCCGCCCTGTACGCGTCACCTGCTCCTGTGGGGTCCACCACCGTTCCGGCCCGGGCAGCGGGGATACTGATTTTCGTATCCTTGGTCACGATAACCGAACCCTTCTCTCCGAGGGTAGTAATAATGGTTCCCGAAAGTTCCAGTAGCCCTTTCTCGTCCAAACCCGTCATCTTCATGATTATCTCAAGTTCATAGTCGTTGGTAATCAGCAGCAACGCTCCATCAAGCCATTCCACCATGCTCTTCTTTTCCCACTTTGTAAGGGACTGCCCCGGGTCACAGATATACGGGATCTTCCTGTTTCTGCAAGCAAGCGCGTATTCGGTCATATCCTCAACATTTCCAGGTGCGAGGAGCACAATAGTATCCTTCGGGTCTGCCTTTTTCAGACTGTGGCCGGAGGGATATTTCATTGCCCCCGGATTAAATCCTGTTATCTGATTGTCCGACCTGTCAGTGGTAATATACGCCCCTGCGGTGAATTCTTCGGGGATTATCTTTATACCTTCAACAGGGATATTGTTCATTCGCAACCACTCGAAATAATTCTGGTAGTCCTTTCCAATAGTCGCGATGATAAAAGGCTTCTCTCTGAGCACACTAAGCGAATAAGCGATATTTCCCGCTGTTCCCCCGTACTTTTCCACAAGTCCGTCAACATTAAAGCAGACATTCAAGACATGTATCTTGTCCGGAAGTATGTAGTCCGAAAAACTTCCGGGGAAGTCCATGATCCGGTCATATGCCATAGATCCAGATATATATATATTCACTGGACTTGCCTCATCTCATTTTCCACTGCATCCTTCCTCTGAAGGAGATCCGATTTTCTTTGCTGAACATTCGACAATTCCGATTTCAAAGGCTCGACTTCTTTCTCGAGTTGCTTCATCTGGATGAGATTATAGCTGTATCGTCTTCCGGTCTTTTCATTGATCTCTTTCACCAGCCTGTTCTCCTGTTCCTGCACAGCCTTAAGTTCGGAGATAACCGAATCCCTCTCGCTCCTGAGTTCACTCAGTCTCGCGGCCTTGTTATCAGTATCAGCGGACGGGGAAGGAGACTCCACGCCCGAAGGCCGTTCCTGATGCGGTGCGACGTCCGGGGAAGGCCTCGTATTCTGTGTCTCCGGTTCCCCGGTGTCAGCCTTGGATTCAGGCGCCTCAGACCCTTCAATCTTGAGTACGTCCTTCCTGGAGATCACCATCTGCCCTGCGCTGAAATAGAGATATATGTCCTCCCCGCTCTCCGAGAAAGACTTGACCCCCGGTATCTCAGACCCGTTTTTCAAATATATCTTATACGTGGCGACCGCATAAGAGGGAATCAAGAGAATCAACAGCAACAGAATCAACCTTCTCATTCCAACCTCCTTAATTCACGGTAGAGATTCTCGGCAACAGGCCTGTTGAACCCCTTAAGCCTTGCTATGTCATCAACAGCAGCCTTTTTTATACCTTTTATACTACCAAAAACCCTCAAAAGTTCAAGCCTCCTCTTGTTTCCTATACCGCGAATCCTCTCAAGAGGAGACTGCAGCATCTTCTTATCCCTCAGCTTCCTGTGGTAACCGACGGCAAACCTGTGAGCTTCGTCGCGGATGCCTTTCAGAAGGAGGGAAGAAGGACTCCCGTCCTCGAGGTCTACAGGAGCCTCCGAGTCAAGCAGATAAGCCCTGTCAGGATCTTTTGCGAGCCCTATCAGATCGGGCTGACCATTTAACGCCTTCCGTTTCTCCTCAAATACCTTTCGGGCCGTCTCGAGGTGGCCTTTCCCGCCGTCAATGACGACAAGGTCGGGCAGAATCCCGTCGAAATTATCTATGGTCCTTCCGATCGCCTCTGCCATCATTGCATAATCGTCAATACCTTCGATTGTTTCGATTCTCAGCCGGCGGTAGTTGTCTTTTCTGAACTCCCCCTTGCACCAGAAGACAAAGGAACCTACGGCTTCAGAACCTGAAATCGAGGATATATCGAAAGCCCCTATGCTCTCCGGAATCTTCTGAAGGCGAAGTCGGTCCTTCAATTCTGCCAGGATTTCTGTGGTACCGGTTTTTCTTCCTGAATCGTGGAGATACCGGGCGTTCTCAGTCGCCATATCAACAAGCTCTTTCTTCTTGCCCGACCGGGGAGAACTGATCGTCGTCTTCTTTCCTCTCTGCCTGCTGAGCAACATCTCAAGTGACCTTTTCCCTTCAGGCTGATCCGCTGTAAGTACGCCCGCAGGCGGCACGATGTCTCCTGAATAGAATTGGGACAGAAACGCGCTTATCAGATCTCTATCAGATACGCCGCTAATGTCCTTCAGGAACAAATCCTTCGATCCCGTCATGACACCATTCCTTATGAAAAAGACCTTGAACGAAACAGACCCATTCCCCCTGTGAAACCCGACAACATCCAGGTCCCCGATCTCCGGCGAAACAACCTTCTGTGATTCCCACACCCTCTCGATTGCCTGGATCCGGTCTCTTATCTTAGCAGCCTCTTCATAGTGCATTTCATCGGAAAATCTTGCCATCTGCTCTCTTAGCCCGGAGATAAGATCCCTTCTCTCGCCCTTCAGGAACTGTCTGACCTCGTCGATGAGTTTTAGATATTCCTCCCTCGTAATGTGGCCGTCACAGGGGCCCATGCATCTCCCCATCTGATACTGGATGCAGGGCCTCATCGGGCTGTCGAGAGAAAATTTGCAGTCCCTTATCTGAAAATGTCTCCTGATGAAGGCAAGGGTTTCCCACATCGGTCCGGACGGAACATAGGGACCGAAGTACAGGGCGCCGTCCTTCTTTATCCGCCTTACCACCTCGATGCGCGGCCATGCCTCATTTATCGTAAGCTTAAGGTATGGATAGTTCTTGTCGTCTCTCAGGACGATATTGAAATTTGGCTTATACTGCTTTATCAGGTTCGCCTCAAGGACAAAGGCCTCAAGTTCATTACCGGTCACAATATAGCTCAGATCCCGTATCTCCGCTACCATCGCGGATTTCCGGGGGTCGAGTCCTGAAGACTTCTGGAAATAACTCCGGACACGATTTCTCAGGTTCTTTGCCTTGCCTACATACAGAACCTTTTCTTTTGCATTCTTGAAGATATAGATGCCAGGATTTGTGGGGATGCTTGGGATATCAATCGGCATGGATTTATTGTAGCAGAATGAGAAATTCTGCGGCATGTATCAGGAACCGGAAAGTGAGCTTGAAGTCCACGCGGGTTACTACCTGTGCGATAGTTCTTACGAAAGACCTTCCCTTTCAGCCTTGATTCATCGGTCCGCTCAAGGTCGCCAAGCGGTTGCTTTAAGCTCACTTTCCCCTGTTTCCACATTCTTAATTGCAATTATAATGCCAGGAAAGTAATAATGGCAGGCGTTATCCCGACCTTCGTTAAACTAGTGCAAGATTTCTAACTGATTGATTTACAAGGAAAAGAAATTGGCTTACCGGGGACGCATGCCAACGGCACATGTCATTCCCCGAAATGATCTTTTGACATGTCAAAAGATTCTCAGCGGGTCTCATTTTTTGCATACTTTCTCAAGAATGAGGAAATGTGCCGTTACTTCAGAACTGGATCTGACACCTCTTCCTGCCCGCGCCTTCATCCCTGATAAAGAGCAGGGCCTTCTTCAATCTTTTGCACCACTCCCGGATATCTCTCTCAAAGGTCGGGCAATCACCTATAACTTCAAGGACGTCGCCGTGCTGCATATCAGGTGATTTGGCTGCTATCTTAAGGACCGGTTGGGGACATTTAAGACCTGTCGTATCCAATATTGCAACGGCCATCGAAACCTCCTTGGTGATCTTTGTGAATGTTATAAAACATGCCCGCTTTGTTACAAAACATCTTACCATAAACCGGAATTATATTCTAATACATGACATGGTCACGGGCGACGAGTTTCTGCTAGTGAATAGAAAAGCAGCGGGTCACAATTCAGGCGAGAGGGCCGCTATCACTCCTGAGCCTCAAGAAAACTCCCCATCCTCCGGAACCTCTTGTACCGTTCCTCCACAAGTTTGCCGGGTGTCTTGGTCTTCAGTTCCTCGTACGCGCCCAGGATATGTGCCGCGATTGTCTTCGCCATCGTCTCCGGTTCCCTGTGTGCCCCGCCCAAAGGCTCGGGGATAATTCCGTCTATGATCTTGAAATTCAACAGGTCCTGGGCGGTGAGTTTGAGTGCATCCGCAGCCTTTGAGAAATCCGCTGTCCCAAGATCTCCGTCCTTCTTCCAGAGTATGGCTGCGCAACCCTCGGGAGAGATGACGGAATAGCATGCATGTTCAAGCATATAGAGCCTGTCCGAGACACTGAGCGCGAGTGCGCCGCCGCTTCCGCCCTCGCCTATCACGATAGATATGATAGGGGTCCTCAGCCTTGACATTTCCATCAGATTCACCGCTATGGCTTCGGCCTGGCCCCGTTCCTCCGCACCGATACCGGGATAAGCTCCCGGAGTGTCGATAAACGCGACAACAGGCCTCTTAAACTTCTCAGCGAGTTTCATCACCCTGAGAGTTTTTCTGTAGCCTTCCGGATGGGGCTGACCAAAATTCCGGTATATCCTTTCCTTTGTTCCACGGCCCTTCTGATGCCCGATAACAACGAACGGCAGATCATTGATCCTTGCTATGCCGGCGACGATGGCAGGATCGTCGGCATATCTCCTGTCGCCGTGCAACTCAATGAAATCGCTCGCAATCATATTTATGTAGCCAAGTGTATAAGGTCTGTCGGGATGTCTTGCGGTGAGGGTCTTCTGCCAGGGCGTAAGAGAAGAAAATATGTCGGAGCGGAGATCTCTCACTTTCTTTTCAAGCTTCTTGATATCACTCGAAATATCGATATCCTTGCCGTCGGATATACGTTTCAGCTCGTCTATCTTCGTCTCAAGCTCCTCAAGTGGCCGCTCGAATTCAAGGTAGTACCGTATCATTGGAGAACAACGGCTCCTTTGCCTGTTATTTCCTCTATCTTTCTGACCACTTCATTCTCAAATGAGACCTTCATTCCCGTTGCTATGAGGGTTTCTGCATTCTTGTGAGTCACCCTCAGGAAGAGAGGGAATTTCCCCTCTCCGTAATCAAGAATAACAGATCTGAGATCCTTAAGACGGGAAGGCCCTGACAAGGGCAGGCGCAGATTCACTTCCACCTTGTGCCCGATCCTGTCGTCGATGGCATCGAGCCCTGATATCTCAGTCGATACTATCTTAATGCCTTTCTCTGTCTTATCAACTGTCCCCTTGATCATGACGGGGGTATCCTTCTGAAGCAGATTGACGCTGTTCCTGTACAATTCCGGAAAGACGATCACATCGACATGACCCTCGGGATCCTCAATGGTGCAGTAAGCCATCATCTCGGCCTTTGCCTTCGTCTGGATCTTCTTTATCGCTGTCACAATACCTCCGATCCTGACTTCGGAGTCATCAGGAACCTCATCGAGTTCAGCTATTTTTTTTGTACCCATGCGACTGAGAAGCCTGTCGTATTTTGTCAATGGGTGCCCGGTTATGTAAAAGCCGAGAGACTCCTTCTCATGCCTCAGTATCTCCTCCGTGCTCCATTCGGGCATTTGCAGCGTCTCATCCGAAGGCGATCCGCCAAAGATGCTTTGCTGCCCGAACAACTGCAGCGAGAGGTTACGAGAGCTCCCGTTCAGATTGGTATTCAGCACCTCCATCGCCTTGCTTCTGGTGATGCCGAGAGAATCAAAAGCCCCTGCCTTAATCAGGCTCTCCACGACTTTCTTGTTGACCTTGCGCTGATCAACTCTCTCGAAGAAATTGTCTATAGAAGTAAAATTACCGCCAGATTCCCTCGCGTCTATGATCGACTCTATGGCTGCCGACCCCACACCTTTGACAGCCTCCAGCCCGAAGAGGATAGAACCGCCGGTAACCTTGAATTCCTTACCTGAGAGATTGATATCGGGCGGCAGTATCCCTATCCCCATCTCGTGGCAACCGGCTATTGTCTTCACAATCTTGTCTGTATTATCCATGTCGGCGCTCAGTGTCGCAGCCATGAACTCCACCGGATAGTGTGTCTTCAGGTATGCGGTCTGATAGGAAACATATGCATACGCCGCCGAATGCGACTTGTTAAACCCGTATTCCGCGAAATTGGCCATCAGGTCGAAGATCCGGATCGCCTTCTTTTCCGGTATGCTGTTGGCAACCGCTCCCTGAATGAACACTTCTTTCTGTTTCTCCATCTCTTCAGGCTTCTTCTTTCCCATAGCCTTCCTGAGAATGTCAGCCTGTCCCAGCGAGAAATTCGCCAGCTTATTGGCAATCCTCATCACCTGCTCCTGATACAGGATGACTCCGTAAGTCTCGTCGAGGACTTCCTTGAGCTGGGGCAGGTCGTATTTCACAGGCGTACGCCCCTTCTTCCTCTTAATATAATCGTCTATCATTCCGCTGCCGATAGGGCCGGGCCTGTAAAGTGCAACCAGGGCTATGAGATCCTCAAATCTGTCCGGTGTCATCTTTACAAGGATATCCCTCATGCCCGCGCTTTCAAGCTGGAAAATACCGACAGTATTGCCAGAACTCAGAAGATCATACGTTGCCGTATCTTCGATAGGAATATCTTTAAGTGAAAATTCCTTGCCACCCTCCCTGATATACTGGAGAGTTTTGTTGATGACGGTGAGTGTCTTCAGTCCGAGAAAATCGAACTTGAGAAGACCGATCTTTTCAACAGATCCCATATCAAACTGGGTCATAATGCTGCCGTCAGTAGGGTTTTTGTACAGCGGAGTATAATCGGTCAATGGTACGGGGGAGATGACAACGCCCGCGGCGTGGGTGGATGCGTGCCTGCTCAGTCCCTCCAGTCTGATCGCGATATCAAGCAACTCCCTTATCTTCGGGCTGTTATCGTAGAGTGCCTTGAGCTGCGCCTCCGCCTTCAAGGCCTCTTCAATGCTTATATTCAGAGTATTCGGAACCAGTTTGGCAATCTTGTCGACCTCTCCATATGGTATATCAAGAGCCCTGCCTACATCCCTGATAGCTGCCTTAGCGGCCATGGTACCGAAGGTTATTATCTGTGCCACATGATCTTTTCCGTATTTCTCAGACACATAGTTGATGACTTCGCCTCTCCTGTCCTTGCAGAAGTCAACATCTATATCAGGCATGCTGATACGTTCCGGATTCAGAAAACGTTCGAAGAGGAGGTTGTACTTGACGGGATCGATATCGGTAACGCCGATGCAAAAAGACACCAGACTGCCGGCAGCCGAGCCTCTTCCGGGACCCACCGGTATTCCGTGTTCCTTCGCATAACTGATAAAATCCCACACGATCAGAAAGTATGATGAGTACCCCATCTTCCGGATCATGTCGAGTTCTCTTCTAAGCCTGTCCGTATAAATCGGATCCGGTGAAGGACCGAGCCTTGTTCGCAGACCTTCAACAGCCATCTTTTCGAGAAACGCGTCGGGTGACTCATGATTTTCGAGCTCATACCTGGGAAGAAGGCACGTCCCAAGTTTGAATTCCACATTACACCTTTCAGCAATCAACTTTGTATTGAGCACCGCTTCAGGGATATGACTAAAGGCCTGCTTCATCTCGTCAGGAGATTTGAAATAGAAGCTGTCCGAACTGAAATGCATGCGGTTTTTATCATTAACCGTCTTGCCTGTCTGGATGCAGAGAAGGACATCGTGAGCCCGCGCGTCGTCTTTGCGCATATAGTGGCAATCATTAGTCGCTACAACGGGTATGTGCAATTCCTGCGAGAGCTCAATCAGTTTCTTGTTCACCTCATCCTGCTCCGGCAGCCCATTGTCCTGCAATTCGAAATAGAAATTGTCCGGACCCAGGATATGCTTATATCTGAGGGCCTTCTCGCGCGCCCTGTCGATCATACCCCTATGAAGGAGATAAGGCACCTCTCCCTTCAGGCACGATGTCAGGCCGATCAACCCGCCGCTGTATTGTTCGAGAAGGTCCATATCGATTCTCGGTTTATAGTAAAAACCTTCGATATACGCCTTTGTCACCAGGTTCACAAGATTTCGGTATCCGTCGTTATCTCTTGCGAGGAGTATCAGATGGAAAGATACCTCTTCTGTCTCATGGTCCTGCTTCCTGTCAAAGCGGCTGCCAGGCGCTATGTAGACTTCACAGCCAATGATCGGCTTCAGACCCGCCTTGGTCGCCTGTCTGTAAAAATCGACAGCGCCGAAGAGATTGCCGTGGTCCGTAACGGCAACAGCAGGCATCTTATACGCGATTGCCTGCTGGACAAGTTCCTTTATCCGTATTGCTCCGTCAAGCAGGCTGTATTCCGTATGAAGATGGAGGGGGACAAAATCCGAATGCCGATGCATATAAAAATATTACAGCTACAGGCAGTCTTAAGTCAACGCACAGAGTCACCCTTCTTCCTCTAGGAAAAGCAAGTCAGAAGTTAGCCGGGCAGGGTCGTGTTGGCCCCAATAATCCCCGCTTTGTCGGGGCAGGGACTTGTTAGAATCTCTGATTCCGAACAAGTAATCTTTTCCGCTTTTTGACACGCCTTTTGTCCGGAAGTTATAATTTATTAATGAAGCTGAAGTTCATTATCATTCTTGCCGCGCTTGCTATCTTCACTGGAGTCTCTGC
>DATHCU010000178.1:0-5872 GCA_035319385.1 Thermodesulfovibrionales bacterium | reverse complement strand
AATACAGCCCCTTTCGGACCAGAATTGTTGTAACTTCGATATCAAATCCTGAAAATACATAGAACCTCCTGGGAATTAAAAATCATAAAAGAAGGGGATGCAGTTTGTCAAATTGCATGGGTATGATTATATAGAACACGGGAGTGCAATGTTATTATAATTGTATCTATGGGCTGAGATAACAGTTCTCTTAAATAAAGAGGAGTGCCGCATGATCAACAGAAGGAAATTCCTTAAAGCCGCTGCCGGAGGCGTAATTATAAGCGCTGCCGGAAACGGGGTGAGCCCCTTGATGGCAAACCCTTCGGCAAAAGAAGACAAGAACGGGGTTGCGAATGTCGCCCTTGTGAAGACTTCTGACAGAGGGACCGGGATCAGAAAAGCGGTAGAGATCCTGGGCGTCAATCCCGTGAAGGGACAGGACGTCCTGCTGAAGCCGAACTTTAATACGAGCGATCCTTTCCCTGGTTCCACGCATAACGATACGCTTGTGCATCTGATACTACATTTAAAGAGAATGGGTGCAAAGAGCATAACGATCGGGGAACGGAGCGGTCCTCCCAACACAGCAAACGTATTGAAAGAGAAAGGCATATACGACCTGTGCAAGGAATATGGGGTGGGCCTGATCAATTTTGAAGAACTTCCTGCAAGCGGGTGGGTAAAGGTGAAACCGGAAGGCAGCCACTGGCTCAACGGGTTCGAAGTCGCAAAACCGGTTCTGGATTCTAAGTGCACCGTATCCACGTGCTGCCTGAAGACGCATGGATATGGCGGGGGCTTCACCATGTCCCTGAAACTCTCCGTGGGCATTACCCGCAAGAAGAACATGAAGGAACTGCATACATCATTTTTGAGCATGAAGAAGATGATAGCTGAGATCAATCAGGTCTATGCCCCGTCTTTGATAGTCATGGACGCAATAGAGGCCTTTACTGACGGCGGTCCGATGACAGGAACACGGAAGAGGGCGGATCTGATCGTTGCGGGCGCCGACAGGATAGCAATAGATGCTGTGGGGCTGGCTATCCTGAAGCATCTTGGCAGCAACGACGGCATAATGGCCAGGAAGATATTTGAACAGGAACAGATAGTTAGGGCAGTGGATCTGGGAATCGGGGTAAGCAGCCCTGACAGGATTAATATCCTGACAGGCGACCCTGAGAGCAAACAGATCGGCAGCCGGCTAAGAGAGATACTGCTTAAGGGTTAGATCAGAGAAAACGCAGAGGCTATGGCCGGCACCGGGAGTTTTCTCGGCATGGGCTTTCTTCTGTCGCTCCCCTCTGGGACAGTTCTGTCCTGGTTCTTCGAAATCTCAATCAGGGTTCATAAACCTCGAATACGGATTCTAGGTTGTCAAAACGATTATGGCATCAGAGTGGCCTGACCGAAAGCGTTCGGGGTTCCTAGGAAGTCTCGATTCTCGCCCGGGCCAGCAACGAGCCCTGAAATTGCATCCGCCCCGCGTCGCAGATTCCAAGCTAAGCGCAGGCTAGTTATGGAGCAAACTGTGAGCAGAAGCAAATTTTTTGTGTTATAATTTTTCACATGAAGACAAGGACTTTGATGAAGGGCAACGAGGCTATTGCAGAGGCTGCGATTCAGGCAGGATGCCGGTTCTACGCGGGCTATCCCATAACCCCTCAAAACGAAATACCCGAATATCTGTCCCGAAGAATGCCCGAGGTCAACGGTGTCTTCATCCAGGCGGAGAGCGAGCTTGCCGCTATTAATATGGTCTATGGGGCTTCGGCAGCGGGAAAAAGAGGGATGACCTCGTCCAGCAGTCCGGGGATTAGTCTCAAACAGGAAACAATATCCTATATGGCAGGAGCGGAACTTCCTGCTGTAATAGTCAATATGCAGCGGGGAGGCCCTGGTCTCGGAAATATCTCGGGTAGTCAGGGAGATTATTTTCAGGCGGTCAAAGGGGGAGGGCATGGAGACTACCGAATGATGGTGCTCGCACCCTACAGCCTCCAGGAGTTATGGGACCTCACCGTGCTTTCCTTTGATAAAGCTGATGAATACAGAACTCCTGTAATGATATTGGGAGACGGTATTTTGGGTCAAATGATGGAACCTTTCTATCCGAGAAAATACGTCAGGCCCACACTCCCTGAAAAAGATTGGATTCTTGACGGTTGCAATAACAGGCCTCCGAGGGTTATAAAATCTCTCTTTATGGGGGACGGCGAGCTAGAGATGAGGAGTAATCTGCTCCAGAAGAAGTATAAGACCATGAAGAGCAGAGAAGTGCGGTTTGAAAGCCGCTACACCAACGACGCGGAGATAGTTGTGGTGGCATTCGGCATAGTTGCCAGAATTGCACTTTCTTCTGTGATGAAACTCAGGCGGCAGGGACTGAAAGTAGGGTTATTCAGGCCTATAACACTCTTCCCATTTCCGGAGGACGAACTATTCCTGCTTTCGGAGGAGAACAGAAGATTTCTGGTTATGGAAATGAATGCAGGTCAGATGGTCGAGGATGTGAAGCTTGCGATAAACGGCAGGTCGGAAGTGTATTTCCATGGCAGGACAGGCGGGGGCATCGTGACACCTGAAGAGGTGGAAGAAAAAGTCCTGCATTTGATGAATCAGCATCCGCGCACGGTAAAATCGGCCCTGAAATACCGGGATGCGTAATGGCTTGCGCAGTCTCAACCCATCTTGCTTAGCGCATATGTGATTTTTTCTGCAGGATGTCTTGACAAAAAAAAATCGCTCTGGTAATATTATCACTTGCGGTATTATCCTGCTTTTGCAAATTAATAACTTATTTGGAGGTAAAGTGCCTACTATAGCTCAGTTAGTCAAAAACGGGCGTGACAAGGTCAAGATGAAGACCAAGAGCCCCGCCTTGAGAGCATGTCCACAAAAAAGGGGTGTCTGTGTCAGGGTTTACACTACAACTCCCAAGAAACCTAACTCGGCCCTTAGAAAGGTCGCAAGGGTCAGGTTGATGAATGCTATGGAGGTAACTGCTTATATACCAGGTGTTGGCCACAATCTACAGGAACATTCAATAGTAATGATCAGAGGCGGCAGAGTGAAGGACCTTCCCGGTGTCAGATACCATATTATCAGGGGTACACTTGATTCTATGGGCGTGGCCGACAGAAGACGGGGGCGGTCCAAGTATGGCGCCAAGAGACCAAAGTAAGAGAGATAATCAATGCCAAGAAGAAGAGTAGCAGCCAAAAGAGATATCCTGCCTGATCCGAAATACAACAGTAAGATTGTAAGCAAGTTTATGAACGCGATCATGGAGAGCGGAAAGAAGTCGACCGCCGAACGCATATGCTATGGGGCTTTTGAAATCCTTAAGCAGAAGACGGGAAGCGACCCGCTGAAAGTCTTTAAAACCGCCCTCGAAAATGTGAAGCCCGTTCTGGAGGTCAAGCCGAGGAGAGTCGGCGGCGCCACTTATCAGGTGCCGGTAGAGATCAGGCCCCACAGGAGAACGGCTTTGGCTTTCAGGTGGTTAATAAATTATTCAAGGGCTCGTGCAGAGAAGACGATGCCCGAGAGGCTTGCAGGGGAATTAATGGATGCCTATAACAGTACCGGGTCATCTATCAAGAAAAAGGAAGATACCCACAAAATGGCCGATGCTAATAAGGCATTTGCCCATTATAGATGGTAGGAATAATAGAGGAGAAGAGTTTTGTCAAGATTTCCATTACAAAAGACACGCAATATCGGCATCATGGCGCACATCGATGCCGGGAAGACTACTACAACGGAGAGAATCCTCTATTATACGGGAGTTACCTACAAGATTGGCGAGGTTCACGACGGTACTGCAGTTATGGACTGGATGGTTCAGGAGCAGGAAAGAGGCATTACGATCACCTCTGCTGCAACAACGTGCTACTGGAAAGACTATAAGATCAATATAATAGACACGCCCGGACATGTCGATTTTACTATCGAAGTAGAAAGGTCATTAAGAGTGCTTGACGGCGCTGTTGCTGTTTTTGATACTGTTGCGGGCGTTGAGCCGCAGTCTGAGACCGTTTGGAGGCAAGCCGATAAGTATGGCGTGCCGAGAATAGCCTTTTTGAATAAGATGGATAGGGTAGGCGCTGATTTTTACATGAGCGTGGATAGCATGGTCGAAAGACTCGATGCGAACCCCGTGCCTGTCCAGATTCCTATTGGTTCGGAAGACAACTTCAGGGGGCCGGTTGACCTGGTGACCATGAAGGCCATATTTTATGATGATGAAACGCTTGGGGCAAGCTATACAGAAGGGGATATCCCTGAAGATCTACTTCCCAAGGCTCGCGAATACAGAGAAAAGATGATAGAAGCGCTTGCAGATGTTGACGACAGCATTATGGAGAAGTATCTGAACAAGGAGGAGATCAGGCCTGACGAGATAAAGGCGGTCTTGAGGAAGGGAACACTTGATAGAAAATTGACCCCGGTTATCTGCGGCACGGCCTTCCGGAACAAAGGGGTGCAGTTGCTGCTTGATGCAATAGTTGACTACCTCCCGGCCCCTCTTGACATCCCGCCTGTAGCGGGAAAGGTCCCCAATAGCGATTCCGTAATTGTCAGGCAGGCGTCTGACGAAGATCCTTTTTCGGCCATTGCTTTTAAGGTCATGACGGATCCCTTTGTGGGGCAGCTTACTTTCATAAGGGCATATTCCGGCGTTCTGTCTGCGGGTTCGTATGTTTATAATTCCACGAAGGACACAAAAGAGAGGGTCGGCAGGCTTCTCAAGATGCACGCGAACAAGCGCGAAGAACTCAAGGAAGTCTCTGCGGGCGATATTGCGGCTGTCGTAGGACTTAAGCATACGCTTACCGGAGATACCTTGTGTGACGACAAGCAGCCTATCATTCTCGAGACGATGGAGTTTCCGGAGCCTGTCATGTCCGTTGCCATAGAGCCAAAGACAAAAGCGGACCAGGAGAAGCTCTCCCAGTCGCTTGGCAAGCTCGCACAGGAAGACCCCTCGTTCCGGGTCTCTCTGAATGAAGAGACCGGTCAGACGATTATATCGGGTATGGGAGAACTTCATCTCGAAATTATTGTTGACAGACTCCTCAGGGAGTTCAAAGTCGGGGCAAGTGTAGGTAAGCCTCAGGTCGCCTATAAGGAAACGATCAGAAGCGCCTCCAAGGCGGAAGGAAAGTTCATAAGACAGACCGGCGGCCGCGGCCAGTATGGTCATGTTTATATAGAAATCGAGCCGCTTGAGCCTGGCAAAGGCTTCGAGTTTGAGAACAAGATTGTCGGCGGATCGATCCCCAGGGAATATGTCCCTGCGGTTGAAAAAGGTATCAGGGAGGCGGCTGACAGAGGTATTCTTGCGGGATATCCCGCTGTTGATATCAAGGCGAGACTGTATGATGGTTCCTATCATGAAGTCGACTCCTCGGAGATGGCATTCAAAATCGCAGGTTCCATGGCCTTCAAGGAAGCTGCCAAGAGGGCAAAGCCCGTTATCCTGGAGCCGGTTATGAGTCTTGAGATAGTCACTCCCGAAGAATATATGGGTGATGTCATTGGTGATCTTAATTCCCGTCGCGGCAGAATTATTCAGATTGAGAAGAGGGGCAATGCCCAGGTCATTAAGGGACAGGCGCCTCTCGCAGAGATGTTCGGTTATGCGACCGATTTGAGGTCAAAAACGCAGGGCAGGGCAACCTATACAATGCAGTTCTCGCACTATAACGAGGTTCCGAAAGGGGTCTCCGAAGGAATAATAGCCGTAGTACGTGGCGAATGATGCCAGTGATAACAAGGAGGGAAAATGGCAAAGGCAAAATTTGAGAGGTCAAAGCCTCATGCGAACATAGGGACGATCGGACACGTAGACCACGGGAAGACGACATTGACATCGGCGATCACG
>DATHCU010000177.1:0-4779 GCA_035319385.1 Thermodesulfovibrionales bacterium | reverse complement strand
CAGGATATCCGCAGAAATAATGCCGGCCTTTAGGAAGTTTAATCCGCCGTAGAATTCTATGCCCTCGGGCTGAAAGAGCTCCGGACCGAGATTGGTCAGATGCATCTTAGACGCCGGAAAAAGCCCCTGATATCCAAGATTGTGTATGGTAAGCAGGCTTGCAGTGCGCTGAAAGAACCGGTCAGCTCTGTAGACTGTCTTCAGGTAAAGAGGGACAAGACCGGTCTGCCAGTCATTACAGTGGATAATCTCAGGCTGAAATTTAAGGACCTTGCATGCCTCAAGCAGACCCCTCGAGAAGAAGATAAACCGTTCGGCATTGTCGGCGTAGTCCCCTTCAGGCGTGCCGTACATCTCGTCCCTGTCAAAAAACTCGTCGCATCCCAGAAAATAGGCCGAAGAGTTGTGGCTGAAGATCCTGCCGTCGAAAATCTTTTCGCCCACCGGAACTTTTATAGTCAGTCCCGTATCGTTCAACCGAAAAGATCCCGTCACCTTCCGGTACAAAGGAAGCACCAGACATACTTCGTGTCCCAGTCCAAGGTATTCCTTGCAGAGGGAGCCTGCCACATCCGCAAGCCCTCCGCTCTTGGCATAGGGCACAGCCTCCGGAGAGGCCATTAGGATCTTCACAGCTTCGCCTCCCTCATAAAGCGGGACGATTCCTCCGGAGGTGTAGGGTTAATGTAGAATCCGGAACCCCATTCAAAGCCCGCGATCTTAGTCAGTTTGGGGACGATCTCGATATGCCAGTGATAATAGTCGTTTGTCTCATCCACAAACGGCGAGGTGTGAAGCACAAAATTATAGGGCGGGATATCGAGGATCTTGTCTATACGCTTCAGAATTGATTGCAGAATCTCGGCCAGTGGAGCAAAGTTCTTGTCCGGCGGGAGGAAACTCGACTCATGGCTCTTCGGCAGGATCCAAGTCTCGAAAGGTGACCTGGGAGCAAAGGGCGACAACGCGACATAGCGCGAGTTCTCATAGATAACCCTCTTCTTGGCCTCAAGCTCCTGGTTGATGATATCACAGAATATGCACCGTTCCTTCAGGTCATAGTAACGCTTAGCAGCCTCCGTCTCCTCCAGAACAAGCTTCGGCACGATGGGCAGCGCTATCAGCTGAGTATGGGAATGTTCGAGAGAAGCGCCTGCAGCATCCCCTTCGTTTTTAAAGATAAGCACATACTTGAACCGCCTGTCCTTCTTCAGGTCGTTCAGCCTCATATAGTAGGCCCAGAGCGCGTCCTCAACACTTTTCAATGGAACGGTTGCAAGAGACTGAAGATGATCGGGCGTCTCAACAACGACTTCATGAGCGCCTATCCCGTTCATCTTGTCAAACATGCCTTCTCCGGATTTACTCAGATTGCCGTAGATCTCAAGAGCAGGAAACTTGTTGGGCATTACCCTTAAGGTCCAGCCCGGCGAATTGGCCGCAGAGCCTGAGGGTCTGAAGGCCATGATCTCAGCAGGTGTCGTATACTCATTGCCCGGACAGAAGGGACAGAACCCCCCCCTCTTCTTCTGTGACGGGGAAATAAAGTCCGTAGGTCTCTTCCCTCTCTCAACAGAGATTATGACCCAGCGGCCCGATATGGGATCTTTTCTCAGTTCTGACATCGATCCTCCAATTATGCGGTACTACGGTGAGATCAATTGCTTGAGGACATGCTCTCGTGGATTCATTAATCCTCCCCTTCTCAGGGGAGCGTTGGATGGGTTTTGGAAGACAATTAAACCCGCCCTTTGCCCTCGTTGCAACGAAGGGATGAAAGATTCCCGACCGGATGCCTCCCGACTCAACCGTTTTACCATATATTTTTGGTAGTATTATATCACAATGGGAAACAATCACTAATGAGGCCCTCATTCATGCATCACCTTGTAAACAGCCCATTTGAAGATCCGGCGCTTTTCGTCAGGATTATGGACGAAAGGAGGGCGCTGCTCTTCGATATCGGCGACATCTCCCGACTCAGTCCGGGCGACCTTCAGAAGATTACGGACGTCTTTGTGACACATACCCACATCGACCATTTCATAGGACTCGACCTTCTTCTCAGGGCGGTTCTGCACAGAGATGTTCCGCTGAGGGTCTACGGACCTGCCGGAATTATTGATTGTGTGGAGGGAAAACTGAAAGGCTACACATGGAACCTGATCCAGGACTACCCCGTCAAGTTGGATGTCTTCTGCATAGATAATGGAACAATCACTTCCGCCGGCTTTTACGCGGCAGATCGCTTTCAGAGAAGAGACCATGAGCCGATGGAATTCTCCGGGATCATCCTCGAGGATCCGGCCTTTGCCGTGAAGGCCATTCAGCTTGACCATCAGATCCCGTGTCTCGGTTTTTCCATCAAGGAGGTGTTCCACATCAACATCAATAAGTCCATGCTCAGCGGGATGGGACTTCCCGTGGGACCGTGGCTCTCCGGGCTGAAGAGAGCCATAAGGGAAAATCTGCCGGGAGATACAGGGATCGAAGTATCCGGGAGATGCTTCACTCTGGACACACTTAGAGGTATAGCCACGATAACAAAGGGCCAAAAGATCTCTTATATTGCAGACACCTCTTCAGCACCCGAGAACGTCAACAAGATTATCGAATTTGTGGACGGTTCGGACACACTTTATTGCGAGGCATATTTTCATGACAGGGACAAAGACCGCGCCCTTGAGCGCTTCCACCTGACAGCGAAGACCACCGGAATGATCGCAAGAAATGCGAACGTGCAGAATCTGGTCGTCATGCATTTTTCTCAAAAATACAGGGATACGCCGGACAGCCTCGAACAGGAAGCGATGGAAGAGTTTCGCAGAAAATAATCAATTAACATTTAGCATTTAGCAATTAAAAACCTACCACCCCGGCCTTCTTCGATAATTGTTAATTGCTAAATGCTAAATGACAATCTTGACTTGATCCGTTCTCAGCCTCTCTTAAATACCAGCACGGCGTTCACACCGCCGAAGCCGAATGAGTTGGATATCGCAAATTCAACATCGGTCTTTCTGGCTTCAGTCACAATGTCCAGATCACATTCACCGTCGCGTTCAGAAAGGTTCATGGTAGGCGGCAGGATACCTTCCCTCATGCTCACCATGGTGACCGCCGCCTCAAGGGCGCCCGATGCGGCCAGCATATGCCCGGTTATCGACTTAAGTGAGGAAACGGGGATACGATCCGCTCTCCTGCCAAAGACTCTCTTTATGGCATCTGCTTCAGTCTTGTCCCCGATCCTTGTGGACGTGCCATGGGCATTTATGAACCCGATGTCCCATATGTCAAGTCCTGCATCTTCAGCGGCAGCCCTTATCGATTCAGCTTCTCCGTCTGCGGAAGGGGCGGTCTGATGGAAGGCATCGCAGGTGTTTGCATACCCTACAATCTCTCCGTATATCCTGGCTCCTCTGCGCCGCGCACTTGCGCGCTCTTCAAGCACCATAACGCAGGCGCCTTCCGACAAGACAAAACCGTCTCTGGTCCTGTCAAAGGGCCTGCTTGCGGTACTGTCAGATGTCCTCGATAGTGCACCGGATGAGCCGTATCCCTCAAAGCATATCCTGCAAACGGGAGCCTCCGCGCCACCGCACAGGACAGGATATCTATATCCTCTCCTTATCAATCGGAAAGCCTCGCCGATTGCCACGGCTCCGGAAGCGCACGCATTTGATACGCCCAGGCAATGGCCTTTTATCCCGAGTATCTGGGCGACATATGAGGGAGCCATACTTATGGTTGTAGCAGGCATAAGGTAAGGAGACACGGAATGTCTTTTCTCAGGCGCAGAATGACTCGCACGAATCGCCTCATCAAGAGTACTGATACCCCCTCGGCTGGAACCTATGATTATTCCGGAACCGATCAAAAGCTCTGACAGAGGCGATACCTTCCGCCTCGATCCCTGTTCCTTGCGCCCTGCACAGACCTTCTGTCCAGGGACGGCGTCCTGCACAGCCATGACGGACGCGGCCACGGCATATTGCACGAAAGGGTCAAGACGTCGAATTTCTTTTACCGAGAGATATCTGCCCGGATCGAAGTGCTTGAGTTCTCCCGCAACTTTCCATGGCAGGTTCGGGATATCAAATCTGGTCACCTGCCGTATGCCTGACGAGCCTGCATTAGCGGATTGATAAGCGTCATGAAATGTATTTCCAATCGGACTTACAACGCCTATCCCTGTCACAACAACTCGTTTCATTGTCTATATTAGCATACAATAATTCGGCACTCTCCCCCTCCGCGTCGCTCTGAACAGACCCTTTTTTGCCAGATAGTGTCAGACGACTCTTCACCTTCCTTAAAGTTAAGCTTCATTGCTCTGGCATAACTTATGTGGTATATTAGAAAAAATCATAATTTTGCGAGGAAAGGTATTGGTAGGGGAGATCCTCAAAAAAAGGCGTGAGGAGTCGGGCCGGGACCTACGGGAGATATCCGAGACCCTCAAGATAAAATACGCCTATCTCAAAGCGCTAGAAGATAACGACCTGCAGAGTCTGCCAGCTGAGGTGTATGTGAAAGCGTACCTCGTCTCCTATGCAAGGGCACTCAATCTCAATACTGAAGAAATACTTGCGGTTTACAATCAGCAGGTGACCCCCCCGCAACCTGAAAAGAAGTCTGCCCAGAATCTCTCTTCCCCGCCGCCCCAGAAAAGAACATATCTTACATATCTCTTGGCGCCGATTCTGATCCTGTGCCTTGTGATAGTCTTTGCTTCCATACAGCGCAAGAAGTCTCCGGAACCACACCCTCCGACCGTCA
>DATHCU010000176.1:0-3049 GCA_035319385.1 Thermodesulfovibrionales bacterium | reverse complement strand
CCCATGGCAGACAATTATCCGGGCACTTGTTTCCTGCATCTTGTGAATATCCCTTTCCATGAAGCGGGGCATATTATCTTCAGCCCTTTCGGGGAAGTCGTCAGATCTCTTGGCGGCAGCCTTGCTCAGTTGCTGGTTCCGGCAATATGTCTTCTTGTCTTTCTCACGAAATCGAGGGATACATTTGGCGCGGCAGTATCCCTGTGGTGGTTCGGAGAAAACTTTATGGATATTGCTCCATATATTAATGACGCCAGGGCTCGCGAATTGCCGCTCCTCGGCGGCAACACGGGAATGACCGCACCATACGGGTTTCATGACTGGGAGTTCGTACTCACCGAATCTGGATGGTTGCGATATGATCATATCCTGGCCTCGGCAGCTCACAAAATCGGGATTTTTTTGATGATCCTTTCACTCCTATGGGCCGGATATCTGATCTTCAAACAGTATCTGAATCTTGACCGGAAATGACCCGTTCACGTTCCTGGAATAGATTGCCGTTAAGAATTTGCCTGTGATTGCCAAACAGATTACTGTTGTGCTGAACTGTCTTATCCTGTCGCCTGCAGGTCCCGGATCTGTTAAGAGGGCGTGTACGGCAGTAACACGTCTCTTCTCCCGTGGCGAGAGGGTGAGAGGCAGTAAGGAAATTTGTTCGAGTTGTGATGTAATATAAATACGGTATGTAATATTTGCTGAAACTGTTATTGTCTTGTCTCAACATATCACAGGATAAATAAGCGGTATGATAGCCAGATCAGAAGAAGAGCACTCTCCCGAATACCCCCGTCAGGATACCAAACTGATCATACCGCTGCTGATAACTGCCGCGGTCATGCTGCTCGGCATGTCTGTCTATCA
This sequence comes from Thermodesulfovibrionales bacterium, assembly GCA_035319385.1. Lineage (GTDB taxonomy): Bacteria > Nitrospirota > Thermodesulfovibrionia > Thermodesulfovibrionales > SM23-35 > DYFC01. The sequence continues at coordinate 2,185 of DATHCU010000176.1, read as the reverse complement.
ATTCTTGAAGCTTCTGTTTTTGCCTCGCATTTCTCTTGTTGAGTCCAACATTATCACTATTCTTTTCAGTTCCGTAATTGCCACGATCGCCGCCTATTTCATTCTTCGCAAGCGTCAGTTGCTCCTTCAACATACCATGAAGGAGATTGCGGTGCGCAAGCGGGCCGAAGAAGAAATCAACAACCTGAACAAGGAACTGAAGAACAACATCCTACAGCTTCAGGCGGCAAATAGTGAACTTGAGTCATTCAGCTATTCGGTATCGCATGACCTCCGGGCGCCTCTGAGGCATGTTATCGGGTACGTAGAACTTCTTCAGAAGAATTCGTCATCCGTCCTTGACGAAAAGAGTCTGCACTACTTGAAGACAATCTCGGACTCGGCGAAACGGATGGGGCTCTTGATAGACGATCTGCTGAATTTTTCCCGGATCGGGCGCGTTGAAATGCAACAGACTCAGTTCAGTCTCGAACAACTTGTCAAAGAAGTTCTTGGTGATCTGGAACACGAAATGGCCGGCCGCCGGTTCAAATTGGAAATAGGAGAGTTGCCTGATATTTACGGCGACCGCTCTCTCATGAAGCTTGTTTTTCTGAACCTGATTGCCAATTCAATCAAATTCACGGCACCGCGAGACGAGTCGAAGATAGAAATCGGAGCAGGTGCAGACGACGGTAGTGAGGTGGTTGTATTTGTCCGCGATAATGGAGTGGGGTTTGACATGAAATATGCGGACAAGCTTTTTGGAGTATTTCAGCGTCTCCATAGTACGGGCAGTTTTGAAGGCACTGGAATAGGCCTTGCCAACGTCCAGCGGATTATCCATCGGCATGGAGGCAGAGTGTGGGCGCAGGGCGCCGTGGATGGCGGAGCGACCTTCTACGTTTCGATACCAAAATCAATCAATGGAGGAATCAATGGTCTCTGAATTGAAGCGTATATTGCTTGTAGAGGACGATCCGAGAGATGTGGAACTTGTAATCGAAGCGCTTGGTGATTATAACCTGGCCAATGAGGTGGTTGTGGCCGGTGATGGCGAGGAAGCCCTGGACTACCTTTACTGCCGTGGAAGTTTTAGCTCCCGACCGAGCGGCAACCCTGCTGTAGTGCTTTTGGACTTGAAGCTTCCGAAAGTCAGCGGCATTCAGGTTCTGCAGCAGATAAAGTCCGATGAGAAACTCAAGATGATGCCGATCGTTGTCCTCACATCTTCCCGCGAAGAACGGGATTGGATTGAGAGCTATAAGCTTGGCATAAACGCCTATGTCGTCAAGCCGGTCGATTTTCATGATTTCGTGGAGGCTGTAAAGGATCTCGGGGTATTCTGGGCGGTGATAAACGAGCCGCCTCCGGGAAGCGTGGAAAGGATTGGAAAACGCTAAGAGAAAGTGAGCGTGCTAAAGGGATGAATTCACGGCTGCGCATCCTTCATCTTGAAGATGACCTCAACGATTCGGAACTTGTCCGGTCCGCGCTTGAAGAGGACAATGTCAGTCTTGATATCGACCGCGTGGAGACAAAGATTGATTTCGTGGAAGCTCTCGGAGATAAGGAGTTCGATATCGTCCTCGCTGATTACAGGCTCCCCTCCTTTGACGGTCTTTCAGCCCTCGCCATTGTCCGCGAGAAGACCCCTGATCTGCCTTTTGTCTTTGTCTCCGGGGTAATGGGTGAAGAACTGGCGATCGAAACGCTCAAGAGCGGAGCCACGGACTATGTTCTTAAACAGCACTTGTCGCGGCTTGCGCCTGCCGTGCATAGAGCGCTGAAGGAATCGGAAGAACGCATCGAGCGCAGGAAGGCGAAAGATGAAATGAAGGAGCGGAACGAATCAAGGGATATAGAGCAGAGGAAATAGTCGGCAGACATTTCTCCTGCCTCTACCCTGCGGAAGATGCGGAAAGAGGCAGGCCTGAGTATGACCTGAGTATTGCTGATGAGAAGGGCAGTTGCGAAGACGAGGGATGGAGGGTTCGGAGGGATGGGTCGCGTTTCTGGGCCAATGCCGTTATCACAGCTCTGAGGGATGAGGCCGGCCGCCTGAGGGGGTTTTCAAAGGTGGGAACGCAGAGCACGGTGCTCAAGCCTGCGGATTTCTCCGCTGCCGTAGACGAGGCTCTGCTGAATCTCAAGACGGCGGTTGAAGATATCGGAGCTACAGTTACTCATAATCATCTCCCGACAG
>DATHCU010000175.1:0-2344 GCA_035319385.1 Thermodesulfovibrionales bacterium | reverse complement strand
TTTATTTCCTGCACCTTCAGGATGTCCACGGCATACTCTTCATTACCCAGGTTGAACGACACAAGCTGCAGAATGTCGGATTTTGTTACTGTGCTCATTTTATACCTCCTGACACTGATTATTTGTAAATGTTGAAAAACGCATACAATACTTCATAGTTATTTATCGGAAATGGGATTAAAAAACTTTAATGAACCTGGCAATTCTGCGGTCACATCCATGCGGGGGGGAAGAAGATTGAAGACCCATAGAGACTCCTCACAGGGAGCGGCGCGTGTTTTTATCCTTTGATGACCCACGGCAGGGTCTTCTCTGAAATCAGTATTCCCCTGTACTGAGGGGAGACATTATCGGGGAGGCATTGTTCACAGAAAGCCTCATAGCCTATGAAGGCGTCGCCGGATTGATCCGTTTCTTCCTTCATGCCGCCCGTGACTTTCTGAAAGAGACATTTCGTTACGTTCAATATACACTTCATGCATGTATTATCGGAACAAATCCCGCAGAACTTTAATGGGCATTGTTCGTGAATCTTCCGGCATGGCGAAGCAGATGCTTTGCCGGAGCAACTCTTTAGCACGGCCTATCCGTTTCTGCAACTCTCGAACAACATCTCCTGTAGATAATTTGTTCCTTTTTTCGATATTCTAAATAGTGACTCTCAATACATTGCTGTTCGAGTAATCCGTCATTGCGCGACTCGATCAGGGAATCCGGCAGTCTCAATGCGTTCTGGATTATACGGTCAAGCCGGATAATGACAAAATACTACTTTATGGACAGACACCAAAATAAGGTCCGGATGTGGAGCAGCAAAGGAGTCTGCTCCCGGTTCCAGGTGATTATATGATCAGAATACTTATCGCAGACGATCACAAGATTGTGCGTGACGGTCTCCGTTCACTTCTCGAAAAACAGAAGGGGCTGCAGGTTGTGGGCGAGGCGGATAACGGCAGGATAGCTTTGCGGTTGCTGAAAGAGCTCAAGCCGGATATCATCATTATGGACATAGCGATGCCGGACATGAACGGCATTGATGCCACCAGGCAGATAATGGGTGTCAACCCCGATGTCCGGGTTATAGCGCTCTCGATGCACTCTGACAAGAGATATGTCACAAAGATGCTTCAGGCAGGCGCCGTGGGATATCTACTCAAAGATAATGACTTCGAGGACTTGTCGAAGGCGATCCTTGCAGTCATGGCCGGAAAGATATACCTGGGTCCGGAGATAAACGAAGATCTTATCGCCGATTATCTTCGCATTCATCCGGATAGTGAGTTCTCGGTCCTCAACATACTCACACAGAGGGAAATCGAGGTCCTCCGCCTTCTTTCTGAAGGCAAGACTTCGAGGGCCATCGCAGATGCCCTGCACCTGAGCGTAAAGACAGTCGAGACTTACCGCAAGCAGATCATGGACAAGCTGAACGTCCACACCGTTGCAGAACTCACCAAGTACGCCTTGCGTGAGGGATTGACCACTTTGTAGAACCGCCCTGTATCACATTTCTTCCGGCGTCAGGCATTTGATGCCCGCTGATAGGGGAAACCCCGATTGTGAACCGTCCGGCAAAAGTGTAACCTTTGATAGGAGCGTTGTGTGAAATCAAAGGATAACAAGAACGAACTCAGGCTTTCATCACAGGCCGGTTCTGACGGATTGAGCCGCTCTCGTGCAGATCAGGCGGACGCATCCGTTAAACAGCCTAACAGAAACATAGCGGCCGATGCGCAGTCGGAAATAACGGAGAGGAATGAGATCATCCTTGTTTCTGAAGACAACGAAGAACTGCGTGCAGTTATAAGAGAACTGCTGAAGGATCAGGGGTATACCGTCATCGAGGCGAGTGATGGGGACGATGCCATTGCCAAATTCATCAGCTCTGAAGACATGAATAGAATTAAACTGCTAATTCTTGACGTGATAATGCCGCACAAAAACGGCAGAGAAGTCCGTGATGCCATAAAGAAGATACAGCCTGATATCAAGACCATCTTCATCAGCGGTTACACCGAGGACGTCATGCGCAAGAAAGGGTTCTTGCGGGAAGAATCCTTCTTTATCAGTAAGCCGTTCCCACCTCAGGTTTTTCTGAATACGGTAAGGGAAATCCTTGATTCTGGGGCGTAAAGTTGCCGATTATGGCCTTGGGAACGAGATTGCCCCGGACAGCCGGGAGTCACAAATCCGGTTTGCGCAGGGAGGGGCGGGGCATGCACCCCACCCACCGTATTAGTGTATCTATCGCCTATACCTTAAACTGATCTACAACTGCTTTCAGGTCCAAAGCAAGCCTCGATAAGTCCGATGACGATTGCGATACCTGATTTGAGCTGACAGA
>DATHCU010000174.1:0-2323 GCA_035319385.1 Thermodesulfovibrionales bacterium | reverse complement strand
AACTGCAGGATATCGCTGACAAACCGGATAGGCGTCATCACGTTCTCGAAGAAATTGCCGACCGCTATCCTCACGTCCTCAGGAAAAACAGTAGAATAACCTTTGGACGCGGGCTTCAATACCCAGAAATAGAGCTTGTCGTTGAAATGATACATAGCCTTGTTCCACGGATAGATAGGATCGGCGATGTAGATCTTTTCTTCTTCCTTCTCAGTCTCACTGGTCACAGGCTCGGATACTTCCAGTTTCTGCTCGGCGGGTTTTGCTTCCGTCGGGGCAGGGGCAACCTGTTCAACCTGTTTTACCTGGATTGCTGCAGGAGCCGCCTCCTGCGGGGAAACGCCCGCCTGCGGCACTGACATCACGGATGATGAATCTGCAAATGTCCCATTGCACAAAATAACAATTAAGAAAAGCATCATGCACACAAAGACAACTCGTTTCATGGTCCCCCTCCGATTCTGTTCCGTTGTCATTCCTCAACCTTCTTCCTCTTTCATCTGTTTGAATCCTTATGCCCGGGCCACTTTCTTCCTTAGAGTATCGATCAATCCGTCCGGCGACTTGCTCGAAAGGATCTCGCTGAATTGGTTCCTGTAATTGCTCACCAGGCTCACGCCTTCGATGACCACATCATAGACCTTCCATTCGCTCCCTTTCAGTATCAGCCGGTAGTGAATCGGGATATCCGCCTTCTTCGTAGCGACCGTGGTCTGGACCTCTGCGGTCTTTTCTGTCAGTGCGGAATCCTTGCTGAATACTACCTTCTCATCTGTGTAAGTTATGATCTTATCCGCATAGGCATCTTCCAGCAGTCTCTTGTACAGATCGACGAACTCCTTCTGCTGGCCGGCGTTCAGCTTGCTCCAGTTCTGACCGAGAGTCCTCCTGGACAACTCGGCATAATCGAACATGTTCTCCGAGACCCCGCGAATCTTATCTCTTTTGACCTTCTTGCCTGCCTCACCCTTGAGAGCGGGATCACGAAGCACATCGAGTATCCTATTAATTTGTGATTTTACAGTTTCCAGAGGGGGCCCGGCATTGACGTAAAACGGTACCATCAGGAAAACTGCCACGGCAAGAGCAAGAACCTTTCTCTTCATAAACTCCTCCTATGATTTTTTAACTTCTCACCCTAACCGGAGGAAACGTGACACAGTTATGACATTTATTCGACTCTGTATCCTCGTGTCTCTCCGAGTTCGTATCTGTCGCACCCAGTTTCTCAATCCAATGTTTTGACTCGATTATTTTTCCAATATGTTACCTGTTTGCCGATTTTTCCTCAATAATTCTTTTGATGTAGCTCAGGTAACCCTCCGCATCATCTGTTCGGAACAGTCTGGTCTTCGGGCGTTGCGGGAAAGATTCTGAAGATGAAAGGACTACGTCAGCCATGCCGAGCAGCGGTTCCGCACTATCTTTGAACAGGTCCGGGTCGCCGGATACGAATACGACCACCCCGGGTTTGATGAGCTGCACCGCGCTATTGCCTTCGACAACGATGCCCTGAAGGTCAGAAAGCATTCCCAGTGCCAGGGGCAGGATATCAGGTAGTTCATCGGCAGGAGACTGCACCAGGAGCACCCGGACTGCGCCCGCATCCATCATCCGTCGCGTATCTTTTCCCTGCGCCATTATCACTTCGGGGTCATCCGTGATGGAACTGAAAAAGGAGGTCCTGCTGTACTTTATAGCGCCCCACCCTTCAAACTGCCTCAGTATCTCACAGGCAACGGTGGTCTTCCCGGCACCGCTATGTGCCCCGGCAATGCCGATTACAAGGGGATGCATAAGAGAAGATCAATTGGCATCTATCAATTTCCAATCAGCATTCTTTGCTGCCAATTGCTAATTGCTAATCCTAATTTGTATCCGTTTCCTCCGCCTTTATGACTTCCTTGTGCCCGCACTCCTTATTATGGCAGAAGAGGGTAAGATCACCGCTTTTGCTGCGTTTTTCAAAAAGAAAATCCGCACCGCATTTAGGGCATTTTTTCGGAAAGGGTTTATACCAGGAGGCAAATTTGCATTTGGGGTAATTGCTGCAGCTCCAGAAGAGCTTTCCCCTCTTGGAGCGCCTTTCAACTATATCCCCGCCGTCCTTGGGACATTTTATGCCCGTTGACAGGGGTCTTGCGTTCTTGCATTCGGGATACTTTGAACACGCCAGGAACTTGCCGAATCTTCCCGACCTGATTACCATCGGAGAGCCGCATTTTTCGCACTTCTCATCCGTCGGCTGCAGCACCTGTTCCGCAGCCTGACCGTTTTCTCCGTTCTCAGCCAGGGGCTTCGTGTTCTTGCACTTGGGGAACCC
>DATHCU010000173.1:0-2990 GCA_035319385.1 Thermodesulfovibrionales bacterium | reverse complement strand
TGCCGGCCGGAGATTATGGGACCGCTCTCAGGCAAGCTACCAAGATGATGGCCAATCGTGGTTTTGACACCCTCGGCGATGAGCTCTTGGGGAGCGAAAACGAAAGGGCGCTGAGATACATAGAGCAGGTGTACAAGTATTTCTTTGAATGGATGCTGCCCTTCTTCAAAAGCCAGCTGGACGGACTCGCGGCCCTGCGTTCCTCTAATGTGGAACTCTATCTGGATAGCCTGAAATCACTGGAAGGGATCGAAGCTGTTATGAAGAGTGTGGATTTTATGAAGATGGTCTACGAAGATCCCAGACATCTCTTTCTTCTCTCATCCTCCAGAAAGTATCCTCACGTCCTCTATGGGTACCGCGGGCAGAATGGTGCGGTGCCTGCGGGTTGGCAGCAGGCTGCCTGCTCCATACTGAAGATGGGTCACCTGGTGAAATCCATTGAAGAGGACAGTCAGGATATCGATGATTATGCCCAGCTGGGCTTCTTTCTGGAGATGCAGGGACAGAGTCTTGACGATTTGTACTATTATGACTGGGAGCATCCCGGACTTCTCCCTGAAAGTGAATCCGCTCAGAGGGCGTTTGTAAAGATTTCCACTTTCTTTCATAAACTCAAGGAGTCGATGGCGTTCGACAAGAACAAGGCATGCCTGGTCTTCAACAGCGGGGACGGAGTTGAGGTGGACATCATCTCGATAAAGGCCAGGTTAAAAAGCCCGCAGAGCATGTTTACCAAACTCGGAAAGAATGTGGAAGGGGAGGCACATGACATAAGGGATATTCTAGCGATCACCTTTATCCTCAAGAGTATGGATGACACTCTGAAGCTCTTTCACGCCCTTCAAAAGAGGGGTGTTATTCTCCAGGAGAACACGGCTTCCCACTCGATAACCCAGACTCTCTTTGATGAGCCGGAGGAGATGAGAGAAGCCGTACGCAGGCTGATGATCAGTCTTTCTCAAAGCAGCGGCAGCAGAGAAAAGCCGGGGGAAGAGGAGTTGCTCGCCAATGCGAGAAGATTCTATGAGGCCCTGAATGTCAACGCTGCGAAGAATCCCCATTCTTCTCTGGGACACAAGAAGTTTCAGTTCAAGATCAACTTTTCATTGCCTATACACCGCACAGCAGACACAAACAAGATCATGGTGCCGGGTACTCCGGCGTATTCGGAGCGGGACCGGATCCCTATAAGAACGCAGCAGCATACCCTCGGAATAGAGCTGCGCATATCAGACGAGCAGAGCTGGAGCTCTTCTGAAAAGAAGGGGGATTCACACCACGATGCCTACAAATTCCGGCAGATGATCTCTGTTATGAACAGGGTTTTCAAGGGCTCCTTTTATTTTCCCCAGGAAGCCTTTGTCCAGCTAAGGAAAGACCAGGCGATTCTCTTCGGATGAGAACCGACCCTCGTTAAACCATCCTTTTTATTTTGCCCCGCTCGCGCGTTCTCTTTTCAATCTCTCTATCGCTACCATCACAAGTGAAATCGCGGCCGGGGTGATACCCGGGATCCTGCTTGCCTGGCCGAGATTGGCGGGCGCGACTTCCTCGAGTTTGCAGAGAACTTCCCTCGACAGTCCGTTGACCGATCTGTAATCAAAGCCCTCGGGTATCTTCTTACCCTCTATCTTTTTCAGTCTTTCAGCCAGCTGCATCTGCTGGTCAATATAACCTTCATACTTAATCTGTATCTCGACCTGTTTTTTGACCTCCTCGGGCAGTGCATCAGGAGATGGAGAGTGGTCGTCCACGAATTGATAGCTTATCTCAGGCCTTCTCAGAAGCTGCTCAAGCGTCTCACTCCTGTCTCCCTCAAATCTGATCCGCGTCTTTTTCAGCCGGCCGAGTTCTTCCCTGATGAACCGCTTCTTTTCAAGGTACTTCTGATAGACCGTGCTGTCGAGCAGCCCCATTTCATGACCCTTGTCCATCAAACGCAGATCGGCATTGTCGTGCCTGAGGAGAAGCCTGTATTCGGCCCTTGATGTGAACATGCGATAAGGCTCCAGAGTCCCTTTTGTTACGAGGTCGTCAATAAGAACTCCCGTATATGCTTCGTGCCTCCCGAGGACGAGAGATTCCTTTCCGCTTACCTTCAAAGCAGCATTGATACCCGCCATGAGACCCTGTGCCGCTGCCTCCTCATATCCCGAGGTTCCGTTTATCTGTCCGGCCAGATAGAGTCCTTCGATTCCCTTTGTCTCAAGGCTGTGGCGGAGCTGAGTCGGGAATACGAAATCGTATTCGATTGCGTACCCCGGACGCATGATCTCGACCGCTTCAAGCCCGGGGATTGTTCTGACGAACCTGACCTGGATGTCATACGGCAGGCTCGTCGGGATGCCATTAGCGTAGTACTCCTTTGTCTCAAGCCCTTCGGGTTCGAGAAAGACCTGATGGCGTTCACGCTCGGCGAACCTTACGACCTTGTCTTCGATCGACGGGCAGTACCTGGCGCCGATCCCCTTGATCTTCCCGCTGTAAAGAGGCGAACGTTCAAGGTTCCCGCGGATTATCTCATGCGTATCCCGGTTCGTATAAGTTATGTAGCAGGGCAACTGGGGATTGGTGATACTCCCGGTGCTGTGTGAGAACGGCGGAGGCGGATTATCTCCGTGCTGGGTCTCTGTCTTCGAAAAGTCGATCGTCCTGGCATCCAGTCTAGGCGGAGTGCCGGTCTTTAAGCGTCCCATCTTCAGTCCCAGCCTCTGCAATGAATCGGAGAGTCCCATGGAGGGAAATTCTCCTGCGCGTCCGGCAGAAAAGTTCTCGAGGCCTATATGGATCAACCCCTTGAGAAATGTGCCGGTCGTTACCACCGCAGCCTTTGCTCCATAGAAGATTCCGAGGGTGGTCAGAACACCCTGAACCCTGCCGTCTTCGACTACTATATCATCGATCAGCGCCTGCTTGATATCGAGATTCTCCTGGGACTCTGTCACTTTACGCATTTCGAGCCTGTACAGTACGCGATCCGCCTGGGC
>DATHCU010000172.1:0-2495 GCA_035319385.1 Thermodesulfovibrionales bacterium | reverse complement strand
TGCGAAGACTGCCATGGCAAGCGGTACAAACCAGAGGCATTGCGGGTAAATTACCAAGGCAAGAATATCGATGATATATTAAATCTCACGGTAGATGAGGCCGCATTCTTCTTTCGCTCCGAGCCCAAAATAACCAATAGGCTCTCTCTTATGCAGGATATAGGTCTCGGCTATCTAAAGCTGGGGCAGTCGGCAACCACATTGTCCGGTGGCGAGGCGCAGAGACTCAAAATATGCTCGGAATTTGCATCGGCCGAAAAAGACAGAAAAGACATATTATATATCCTGGACGAACCTACAATCGGCCTTCATTTCAAGGACGTTGAATCTCTGCTGCAGGTCCTCCAAAGGCTTGTTGATAACGGAAACACTGTGCTCATCATTGAACATAACCTGGATGTAATCCGGGCATCGGACTGGATTATTGATTTAGGTCCTGAGGGAGGCGACAAGGGCGGAAGAATTATCTTTTCAGGAACGCCCGATGATATTATCAATGTGAAGGAATCATACACCGGCAGATATCTCCGCGAACATATCAAGTCTCACTAGGCTTATGCGCCACACATATTCCGCTATAGTCATAGTCCTTTGATTTCTCGATCTTGACATCGACAACAGCGCCCATCTCACGGGTATAGCCGGCAACATATACTGTTCCGTCCACTTCCGGGGCCTGACTGTAAATCCTTCCTGTCCATACAGCGCCGTATTCATCCACAGGCATTTCCATTAGGCAGGGATATATCTTACCTTTTACCGCCCTGCTTCTCTCCTTGACAATCTTCTTCTGAATATTCATAAGAAGTCTTCTTCTCTCCCTCTTAACGGGAACAGGCACAAGCGGCCTCAGCAAGACAGCCTTGGTGTCCTCCTCTTCCGAGTACTCGAAGACCCCGAGATGCTCGAATTCGATATCTCTGACAAAATCGCTCAATTCCCGAAAATCAGCATCATTCTCCGATGGAAACCCGACTATAAGAGAGGTCCTGATTGCTATGGATGGGATCTTCTTCCTTAGCATGTCGATCTTCCTGTACAGAACTTCCCTGGTGTAATGTCTGTTCATAAGTTTGAGGATGCGGCTGCATGAATGCTGGATGGGCATATCAATATATTTCTGGATACGGGAATCAGATCTCATGACTCCCGCAATTTCGGTATTGATCCTTGATGGGTACAGGTAGAGCAGCCGTAACCAGAAATCTTTCTTTATGGACAATATGCGCTTTAGCAACCCGGCCAGAGAAGTCTTGCCATCAAGATCAGAGCCATAGGCCGTTAGATCCTGGGCGATCAGATTGAACTCGTAAACACCTCTGTCAAGGGCTTCTTCTATCTGCTTCTTGATATCTCGGGCCAGGACACTCCTCAACGGACCCCTGATCATCGGAATTGTGCAATAGGAACACCGATTCCTGCACCCCTCGGAAATCTTTATATAGGTATATGCGGGGGGAGTAAAGAGAATTCTTGCTGCAGTGGCAGGTATCAGGCCACCCTCCGGCGGAAAAGAAGCCAATATCTCTGCCCTAAAATCGCCCTCTGAAAGGACAGGCAGAAAAAGGTCTACCTCCGGAATGAGTCCTTCGAGTTCCTTTCTGTACCTCTGGACAAGGCATCCGAACACAACCAGTTTCGCATCCGAGTTCTTCTCCTCCAGAACTGAAAGGACCGTATCAATCGATTCCTGTTTTGCGTCGTTTATAAAGCCGCAGGTATTGATCAGGATCAGACCCGCTTTTTCTATCTTGTCAGTGATGGTATATCCTGACTCGGTGAGTCCCCTTGTAATTGTTTCGCTGTCAACAAGATTCTTCGCACAACCCAGACTGATAAGAAAGAGTTTCATTCAGGTTTATTCCTTTACATATATGTGGTATTTTATATTTTAACTGAAAAACACGAACGGACTGGGACCAATGATAACTATTTTTTATAGATCAATAAATATACTTTATTTATTCTACCACATTCGGATAGATGAAGACTCCCTGGCAGTTCGCCGGGACTGAAGGTCTTATGCTCGGGTACATAACAAAGAGACTACTCCTAATGGTTCCCCTGATCTTCGGAATTACACTGATCACTTTCGTAGTCATCCATCTGGCCCCCGGCAGTCCGGTTGAGGTACAGACGGAGATGTCTCTGAAGGTTACCGCGCAAGCAAAGGAAAACTTAAGGAAGCTCTATGGCCTTGACAAGCCTCTCCACGTTCAATATCTGGAATGGCTGCAGAGATTTCTGAGCCTCGACTTCGGCAAATCTTTTGTGGATGGCAGAAAAGTCCTCGACAAGATCGCGGAGAGAATCCCTGTCACTCTGATCATCAATCTGCTTTCCCTGATACTTATCTTCGTCACGGCTGTTCCTATAGGTGTCCTGTCCGCCACAAAGCAATACTCGTGGTTTGACAAACTCTCAACGGTCTTTGTATTTATCGGTTTTTCCACGCCTTCATTCTGGCTTGCCCTCTTGCTGATGATACTCTTTGG
>DATHCU010000171.1:0-4088 GCA_035319385.1 Thermodesulfovibrionales bacterium | reverse complement strand
CTTTTCAGTGAATATGTAGTTGGTCTAAGGCTTCTGTCCGATCTGCAGGCGGTAGTTTCTGTAGTTTATGATAACCCCGTCGGGCCTGATCTCCTCGAGCTTCAGCCCCTCTCCCACAGACTGGCCCTCCCGATATGTCTGGCCGTTAATCCTGACCATGCGCGACGAGGGGTCTTCGGAATACATGAATATGGACATATTCACCGGCGGCATATTCTGCTTAACGGTTGCGGGCAGTTCTTCCAGGTGATATATTCTGCCGGGAACCGGCGGAGGATCATTGTGAACGGGCTTCACATCTCCTGCCTTGGAAGCAGTCTCGACCGAAGAGGATTCGGGTTTTGCAGCTGGCCGGACGGACTGAACATTAGCAACCTCGTTCGCGGAAGATCTGTTTTCAACCGCACCCTTTGCAACAATAGTCCTGGGCTCTACACGCGGAGCATCTTTTACCGGGACCTTATCCATTCTCTTAGCCGTCTCCACCGGAGCCTTCAGCGGCCCCTGCGCCGCATCCGACCGGCCAGGCGCTTTTTGACTATCCGTCTGAAGACCGCCGGTCTTCGCTGGCTCTTCGTGCAACGATTTCGGAGCTTCCGCAACAGGCTGCTGTACAGTGGCAACATTGACGTTGCCTGTCTTCTGCTTTGTCCTGCCTTGCGTCAGCCAGTACGCCGAAACGGATATGCAAAGGGCCACAGCAAAAACGACGGCGTATGGCCACACTTTTCGCCTCTTCTCTTTGTGCAGTATCACTTCCTGCATGGTGAGGAGATCGGGAACAGTACCCCGCTGTCTCTCCTTTTCAGACTTCTTCAGGGCATCAAGAATATAGGACACGGCTACGCACCTTCACCCTTCTTTGTCAGCATCGGCTCATCACTGCCGGCTTTATTGTTGATGTGGATTATTGTCCTTGGTCCAACAGACCCCACGGCTGGAATGCCCTCATTCCGCTGGAATTCCTTTACCCACCTGACAAGGGACTGATTATAACCAAGCCCCGTGATATCGAGCGCCTTTCTACCCTGCAAAGGAGCCAGTTTCATATTGAGCCAGTCAGCGACCGGACCGCGGTCACCGGGATGGAGAATACCCCTGTAACCCGGAGGCTTTCGCCAGAAGACGGAATATTCGTCATACCAAAGACTCTTCACCTCGCCAATATCCACTGTCCTGTTTTCACCCGCAACAGAACATCGTGCAAGAGTCCCATTCACCGATTTCAGCGCCGCAAAGTAAATCTGCCCCTTCTCGTCCATGAGTCTTATCACCGCCGGTCTGTTAAATCTTATGACTTTGTCCAGACTCAGGCTGCCGCCCATGCATCCGAGACCTTTGGCAGCCGCCTGTTCGCATGGTGTTTGCGGATTCTTTTTATCATAGGAAAGTTTCCACTCGCCAAACAGGGCATCATACGCCATTTCCCTGCTCTTCTCCACGGGCACCGACTCGGGCCATTTGAGATTCCCCACTTTCTCCGCCTCAGTCTTCACTACCGCAGGTTTCGAAACAACCGGCCGATATGCAGCCGCGGGCTGTGATTTTTGATTGTAATAAGAGGCTGCCAGTGCTGCTCCGAGAGATATGAAAAGCACCGTCGCCGCCAGCCATTTCAGCGGCCTCATATTACGGACCGGGACATTGGATTCCCCAAGCACCTCTCTCGCCGCGACCTGCAGGGTCTTCCTATCGACACTGTCTTTTCCCTGTACATAGGTTCCGAGAAGAGCCCTGTCGCAAATAAGGTTTATCAAACGCGGTACGCCCCTGCTCAGGGTATGAATAGCCGGCATGAGAGACTCCGGGAAGAGACTTCTCCTTGCGCCCGCCACTTCAAGGCGATGATTAACATAAGAACTCACATCTTGTTCCTGCAAGGGCTCGAGATGATAGCGCGCCGTAATCCTCTGGGACAGCTGCCTGAGTTCAGGTCTTGAGAGCATCTCCCTGAGTTCCGGCTGCCCCACCATGATGACCTGGAGGAGTTTGTTGCGGTTTGTCTCAAGATTGGTAAGGAGACGGATTTCCTCAAGGACTTCCGGGCTGAGGTTCTGTGCTTCCTCGAGTATGATGACCGTCTTTCTGCCCTTGGAAAAGTTCTCAAGCAGATATGCGTTTATCGCATCTATAAAGACTTTTATACTCTTTGTCTTCTCGGGATACGGTATGCGCAGTTCGTCACAGACAGTGGCGAGCAGCTCCTCAACGGTCAGTTTCGGATTATAGATGAAAGCGATATCGGTATTTGCGGGAAGCTGCTCAAGCAGGCATCTGCACACGGTCGTTTTGCCGGTGCCGACCTCTCCGGTAAGCAGGACAAACCCGCCAGCACTGTTGATTCCGTAAACAAGATGGGCCAATGCCTCCCTGTGCTGTTCACCAAGGTATAGGTACCCTGGATCCGGCGCGATCGAAAACGGCATTTCCCTGAGTCCGAAATATTCAGTGTACATATCGAATATTATGGAATGTATGCTCAGATATCTTCAAGCTGAGTAACCTTGAGTACCGCTCCGGTCCCGGATACCTCGCCACTGAATCTCTCGATCAATCCATTGAGGACATTCGAATCCTGGTCCCGGTAGAAAAGGAACAAACCCATCATCTTCCTTCCCTCCCTTATCCTGTCCGAGCATGTCAGCCCGACACGCTCTGCCAGGGGCTCAAGCTCGTGCACAAGATCGGAGACATTCTGATATCTTCCGGCAGGATCTCTCTTCGAACTTCTCATAATGGCCCTCACAAGTTCATCCTTCATATCGGGAACCGCCTCGCGAGGGTCAGGCATGTCCTCCTTCAGATGCCATTCCATAACCTTGGAGAGGTCGTCCGATGGGAAAGGTCTCTTACCGGCCAGCATCTCGTACATCATTATTCCGAGAGAATATATGTCCGTACGCTCGTCAACCGGCTTTCCATCGATCTGTTCCGGAGCCATATAGAAGATGGTGCCCGGCAGATTGAAATCCGTATCCCCTTTGGGACATGCCAAACCAAAGTCGACGATCTTCACTCCGCCATCGGGGCGCAGAAAGATGTTTCCGGGTTTTATGTCCTGATGAACTATGCCCTGCTTGTGGGCATAAGCGAGTCCCGCACAAATCTGCAGGATGATATCAAGGATATCCTTTGTGGAGGGCTTCGGCATATTCTCGAGGAGATGTTCGAGGGTGAACCCCTCAAGGTATTCCATTACGATAAAAACTGTGCGATAGGTCTCTTCGATATCGTACACCTTTACAATGTTCGGGTGGTTCAGTCCTGCAATGGTTTTCGCCTCGTTGCGGAATTTCTCCATAAACTCAGCGTCCATGGCCATATTGTGTTTCAGCATCTTGACCGCAACCGGAAAGTTCAGGGTTCTGTGAGCGCCCTTGTATACTATGCTCCAGCCGCCCTTCCCCAGAATATCCCTGATAACGTATTTTCCGATCGTCCTGTTCGAGGTCAGTCTCGAGGAGGCGAATCTCTGGGTTACTATCTCTGTCAAGAAGATGCGGATGTCCGGGAAATCCTTTGCCAGGGCATCAAATTCCGATCGGCCGAGAGACCACAAATCCATATCGGTCTCGGCATCTACATTCATGCTCCTGGGCTCACCCGTAAGCACGGCCATCTCTCCCACGATATCTCCGGGTCTCAATCTGGTGACCTGATGCACCTGTCCCTCTTTTTCAAGGCTCACTATGCAAGACCCCTTCTGGATGATATACAGGTTGTCCGCCTCGCTCCCCTGAGTAATAAACCTCTCCCCTGCCTTCACATGCCTGGAAGTGAGGCTGTTCAGCAGCGGACAGACAGATTTCCGCGGCATCGCATCGAGCAATTTCGTGTTGAGCAGAAAATCCAGATCTGAAGATGCCATCCTCCTTACGTGAGAAGAAGTCGCGCCGGCACACGTATCTTCTTCCCGGCCCTTCTTGTCAAACTCAACCCCGAGGAGGCAGGACCCGTCCCGGGACGGAAGCCCATCAGACCATCTGACCCGTCCGTTCGCGGTCATCCACACCTGTCTGTTAGGATTCCAGATCCTTATATCGAGTTGGGAACCGGCCTTGAATTCGAGGGGAGAATGAAGCAGCAGG
>DATHCU010000170.1:0-5990 GCA_035319385.1 Thermodesulfovibrionales bacterium | reverse complement strand
TGCTGCGGTCTGCTGGAAATCACACAGGAGACTACCGCACCAAAGAGAAGAAACAGTACGCCTGCTGCAAAATAATTTTCGATCACCATTTTTTTTGCAAAACCGCACCAGCCAT
The DNA here is from genome assembly GCA_035319385.1 of Thermodesulfovibrionales bacterium. Lineage (GTDB taxonomy): Bacteria > Nitrospirota > Thermodesulfovibrionia > Thermodesulfovibrionales > SM23-35 > DYFC01. Next base: position 5,875 of record DATHCU010000170.1, on the reverse strand, counting down.
CAGCAAGACGGCAGGTGGAATATTCCCATCCCCTTTCAAAGCTCCTTGATCTTGCAGCCGGATCGGCGACTTGAGGCCGGTACAGCCTATGCGTGTATCTGCGAGGATTTCCCCGGAAACTGATCGTGAGGGAGCCAATTTGCCAGCCATTTTACATTCAGGAAGATGTCAGGCATAAAATCCGGTGACTTCTTATCCTATCTTGATCTCAGAATCGGGGAGTATGTAGACGAGATAATGAACAAAGCTCATCAACAACTCATCTGTCGTCCTGCCTAAATCAATCGCTTCGAGAACCTCTCCCTTTTCATACCAGCCAAGCGTTGCGGCCTCATCCTTATCCTTCAATTGAAACATCCCTGAAAGTCGGGCCATTTCAGCATCTGAGACAAAGTACTTGAAGAGAAATCTCCGTTCGTTATTGATCTCCCGCGTCTTGGAAAGAGAGGGCGGGCAATTCCTGTTATAAGAGGTCATGAACTTCATCCTGCCGATCTCGGGACTAAAATCAAATTTCTCTTTCATCTTCCTGACAGCGCAGGCCCCGATATCCTCATTGGCGCCCACGTGTCCCTCGACCGCAACGTCCAGCAAATCGGCCTCCGGGTCTGTCCCGCTCTTCTCACGCTTCAAAAGCATCTTTCCATCCGGAGATATAAATAGAACAAAGACAGCCTCATGTCGCAGACCTAGAGAATGGCACAGACCTTTAAATTCCAGTCCGATGGTATTGTCATCTTCGTCGATCACATTTATCGGTTCTATATATTCCCTTGCGAATTCCTCTTTATTCATGTGGTCCGCAGGTTTTTCCGCAATAAAGGCAGCCTTAATAATCTCTTCCCTTATTTTTTCCGTCAGCATATATCCTTACTCTCCTCTAGATATAATCCGTCTGCTAAAAGCGCTCTGCGCTCTGCAGACCCTATCAAGACAACAATTTTTATTATTTAAATAACCAATTACGTTTGTCAAGAATATTGTGCTGTTCCACGCAGCCAGGGCAACTCTGGAGCGAGGAATTTCCAGCGCGCCAATTTGTTGTATAATAATTTCATGATTGCGGTAATCGACTATGGGATGGGTAATTTGCGAAGCGTCGAAAAAGGATTCCTCAAGGTCGGCGTAGAGGCAAAAGTTGTTTCTGATCCGCGATCTATAAACGATGCCGCCGCGATCGTTCTGCCCGGCGTGGGCGCGTTCAGAGACTGCATGAAGAACCTGGAGCGGATGAACCTTATAGAACCGGTGCTTAACTCCATCCGCAAGGGCAAACCATTTCTTGGAATCTGTCTCGGCCTTCAGGTCTTGTTCACCGAGTCGGAAGAATTCGGGATCTACAAGGGACTGGACGTGCTGAAGGGAAAGGTCTTAAGGTTTCAGATAGACCTCAAAGTGCCTCATATGGGATGGAATACGGTCAAGGTGCTTAGAAGGCCACCCATTTTCGATAACGTTGAAGACAACTCGTACTTCTATTTCGTTCACTCATATTATGTGTCGCCGGATGATTACGGAACGACCGCTGGCACCACGGACTACGGGATTACTTTCACGTCAATGGTCTGGAAAGACAATATTGTCGCCACTCAGTTTCACCCTGAAAAAAGCCAGGAAGCAGGGCTTAAGATACTCAGGAATTTCGGAGATTTTGCAAAAAGATCTTAGCTCGCTGGCGTCTTCCATTGGTTGATGTCCTTTCTTCATGTCACATCCGATACCCTCTGACTCGACATCTGCCTGACATGTCATGAAATCCATGAGTAGCCGCTGTCAGGAGCATCTTTCCTGTCGCGGGTAATATGCCCTGCCCACACGGAAACTTGACTTGCCTTTGCTGACAACCTCTACAATAACGTCAATATAATCAATAGCTTACCCCATGGCACCTCTTTTGCTCTGATCGGGTCACTTTGCTTCTCTTAACCACAGCAATCTAAACAAAACCAGGAGGTCCGTGCATGTTAATCCAGGGTTATAAGAAGAAGATACCTGTTACCGAGTCTGTTGGCCTGGCGCTGGCCCATGACATAACCGAGATAAGACCCGGCGAACTAAAATGCAGGGCCTACAAGAGAGGTCATGTGATCAGAAATAACGATATAGAACATCTCCTCAGGCTCGGCAAAGAGCATGTCTTTGTTCTGAATATAGGCCGCGACGAGATACATGAGGACGATGCGGCATACTGTCTCGCCTCGGCCCTGATCGGCCGTGGCGTCTGCATGGATGGTAAACCAAAGGAAGGCAAGATCAACATGCTGGCCGAGAGAGACGGACTCTTAAAGATAAATTCGGGGAGTCTGCTCCGGTTCAACATGATCGGCTCTGTGATGTGCGCGACACTGCATAACAATACACTCGTAAAGAAGGGACAGATTGTAGCCGGGACAAGGGCAATCCCGCTTGTGGTCCAAAGAAGAGACATCGAGAATGCAATATCTGCCGCGGATCATGCGGGCAAGGTTATTGAGGTAAAGGAACTGAAAAGGCCGCGAGCGGGAGTGGTCATTACTGGGAACGAGGTATACACGGGAAGGATCAAGGATGCCTTTGCCCCGGTCATCACCAGAAAAATCGAGGCATTTGACGGCGAGTTAGTGGGGATCCACTACTCGCCTGATGATGAAGAGACGATCACAAAGAGGCTGATGGAACTAATTGAAGCGGGAGCGGATGTTCTGATCACCACGGGAGGCATGTCGGTGGACCCGGATGATGTGACGAGGTTTGCTATAAAGAATCTTGGGGCCGCAGATCTCACATACGGTTCCGGGGTCCTCCCTGGAGCGATGTTTCTCATAGCGTATATAGACGGGGGAGGTCCGGACAAAGATCCGATCCCGATTATGGGGCTGCCAGCCTGCGGAATCTATCACAAGACAACGGTATTCGATCTGATCTTCCCGAGGGTACTTGCCGGGGAGAAGATAGGAAGAAAGGAACTCGCAGAACTCGGTCACGGTGGCCTGTGCATGAACTGCAGAGTGTGCAATTACCCGTTCTGTCCTTTCGGCAAGGGATAGATCTGTTCTTTACAAACAATAACAGATGGAGGATTCATACATGGTCAAACTAACAGTAAAGAGTACAAGGTGGACGTAAAGCCGGACGTACCGCTCCACTGGGTCATCAGGGATTACTTGAACCTGACAGGGACAAAATTCGGATGCGGAGAGGGTCTCTGCGGCTCATGCACCGTCCATGTTGACGGCAAGGCCCAACGGTCCTGCCTGATACCGGTCCAGGATGCTCAGGGCAAGAAGATTACTACGATAGAGGGCATCCCGGAAGACCATCCCGTAAAGAAGGCTTGGATAAAAGAACAAGTTCCGCAATGCGGCTATTGTCAGCCTGGACAGATTATGGAGGCGGTTTCTTTGCTCTCTGAAAAGAAGAACCCATCGGATTGCGAGACGTCGGCTGCTTCGGTCCGCAACAAGAAGACCGGACAGAGTTTCACCTACAGAGAACTTGCAAGGAAGGCAGCGGAACTCGAGATACCGAAGCAGCCCCGGGTAAAGAAACCCGGAGAGCTTAGACTCGTCGGCACTCCCGCAGCGCGTCTGGATATTCCCTCGACGGTGCAGGGCTCTGCGGAGTTCGGAATAGATATCCAGACAAAAGACATGCTCTACTGCACAGTGGAAAGACCTCCCGCATTCGGCGCTAAGTCAATTTCCTATGACGAGAAATCCGCCATCACTGTGGCGGGAGTGCACAATGTAATCCCGATCGGCAGCGGCATCGCAGTCTGTGCGGATTCTCTGGATGCAGCGTGGAAAGGTAAAAAGGCTCTGAATGTGAAATGGGACAAAGGCATCAGCCCAAACCTGAATAATGAAACCCTGGAGAAAGAGTTCTTGTCATATCTCGACAAAGACGGGATTGTCGCCAGAAACAGCGGAGATATCCGTGCCGCTCTCGGGAAAGCGCAAAAGAAGATCGAATCCGTTTATATCCTTCCTTATCTCTCTCATGTCAACATGGAGCCGATGAATTGCACTGCATACGTGCAAAAAGATGCATGCGACGTCTGGGTCCCGACACAGAATCAGACAGGGGTTCTCGAAACCGCCAAAAGGATTACTGGACTAAAGCCGGGCTGAAGGAACAGATCGAATTTTCCAACGGAGGAGTCAAGTCGGCTAACTATCACAATTATGATCTCCTGAGGATGAATGAAGTGCCGGAAATAGAAGTCCATATAGTGGTCAGCAATGAGGCACTGGGAGGGATAGGAGAGCCGGGGGTACCACCCACTGCCCCGGCGGTCGCAAATGCAGTATTCACTGCAACCGGAGCCAGGCTGCGCCGTCTGCCGATGCGGCCCGAGACCGTCCTGTCCGCCATGGAGACAGCTTAGCAGATGGATATCTACGAAGAGCTTGTCAGGCTGAGAAAGGAAGGAAGGGCTTCGGCGCTGGCCACGATAATCCAATGCGAAGGTTCGTCTCCCCAGAAGGAAGGCTCGAAGATGCTCGTGCTGGAGGACGGATCTGTATTTGGAACCCTCGGGGGCGGATGCCTGGAAGCTGAAGTGATCCAGGCTTGCCTGACCTCTATTAAGGATTCTTCTCCGCAGACGATCCCCTTTCAACTCACAGAGAAGAACGGAGGGCTCGTCTGCGGTGGGAAGGTCCTCGTTTACATAGAACCCATAGCACCTGAAACACGGCTTGTTATCCTCGGCGCCGGGCACGTGGGAAAGGCTCTGTCAACAGCGGCCCGTTTTACGGGGTTCAGAGTGACGGTCATAGACGACAGGGAAGAGTTTGCGAATCGCAACAATATGCCTGACGCGCACGATGTTGTTGTCGCCGATTTTGGAAATGCGTTCAGTGACATCCATATCGATAAGAGCTCATGCATTGTTATTGCCACGCGGGGCCATAACCACGATCTGGAGGCGCTGAAGTCTGCTCTGGATACGGAAGCCGGGTATATCGGTCTCCTCGGAAGCAGGCGCAAGAAGGCCCTTCTGTTCGGCACTCTCAAAAAAGAGGGGATTCAGGAAAGAGATATCAGCCGAATTGTTACGCCAGTGGGACTTCCGATAGGGTCCGTAACCCCCAGCGAGATCGCCGTAAGTATTATGGCACAGATCATCCAGCACCGAAACATGAAATGAAACCTCCGGTCTCGGCAGTATTGCTAGCCGCAGGTTTGTCCGAGAGAATGGGGACGACGAAACAACTACTCCCTCTCAAGGACAAACCCGTCATAACACATTGCATAGATACCATAATGTCTTCGGGTGTAAGCGACCTGGTTGTCGTACTCGGATTGAACGGAGAACTGATCGAAGAGACGATAAGCCGCCTCCCCGTAAACATCACCTTCAACAACGATCCTCTTAGCGACATGTCGGAATCCATAAGGACCGGACTTCACGGAATCGATCATGCTTCCACAGGTGTCTTAATCTGCCTTTCCGACCATCCTCTGGTGTCCCCTGATACTATTCGGACGCTGATGGAATGGTACATCAAAGAGCCTGATAAGATCGTTCTGCCCTCCTACAAAGGCCACAGGGGACATCCTGTTCTGTTCCCGAGACAAGTTGCGGAAGAAATATTCCAGTGGGTCACCTTGAAGCAGATAGTCAGAAAGGATGACCAAAGGATAAGGCAATGCGAAGTACCCGATGAGGGTATCCTCCTTGATATGGACACAGCAGAGGACTACAAGGAAATCCTGAAACGTCTCTCTTGATCCGTACCATTCACGTCCGTCGATCCGGATTAAACTTATTTAATCTGCATTTCATCTAATGTTCACTTTTCGGTAGTAGTCTAGATAGTGTCTGTGTATAAAGTCCGCTTTGGTCATCCTCCCGCTCGACCGGGGGATCCAGAAGGCATTGCAAACCTGG
>DATHCU010000169.1:0-4541 GCA_035319385.1 Thermodesulfovibrionales bacterium | reverse complement strand
TGGAGTATAGCTCTGCTCCAGTTGCGTTCAGGAGATTTTGAAAATGGCTGGAAGGGATACGAATGGCGCTGGCAGCTGAAAGACGAACTTGCGACTGCCCGTTTTTTTTCGCAGCCGAGGTGGGACGGCTCAGATATTTCGGGGAAGACGGTCCTTCTTCACTCGGAACAGGGGTTCGGAGATACCATACAGTTTGCCCGCTATGCCCCGTTGGTTGCAGATCTTGGAGCCACTGTGATTATTGAATGTCAGAGAGAATTGGTCTCTCTATTGCGCAGCGTGAAAGGAGTGCACACTGTCATTGCCAGGGATGACGAAGCACCCCCCTTTGATATCCATTGTCCTCTTCTGAGTCTTCCTTCCGTCTTCGGCACTAAGCTGGAGACCATCCCGGGAAAGGTGCCTTACATCAGTGCAGATCAGGCTGCTATTCAGCTCTGGCGAGATAAGATCATATCTGCGCCCGCCGCACCTAGAATCGGGCTGGCATGGTCAGGCAATCCCAAGAAGCCGACGGATAGGTTCCGTTCCTGCCCCCTTGATGCTTTCATACCACTGTCAGGGGTTGGGGATATTACTTTCTTTAGCCTGCAGAAGGGGGCTGCAGCCCGCCAGGCAGGCACACTGTCGGAGGATCTTAAGATTCTGGATTATACGGATAAAATAAATGACTTTTCGGACACGGCAGCATTGGTCCAGAATCTGGACCTCGTGATAACAGTTGATACAGCAGTGGCCCATCTTGCCGGAGCTCTTGGCAAGCCGGTCTGGATATTGCTTCCGTTCGTATCCGACTGGCGGTGGATGAGGGACAGAGAAGACAGTCCCTGGTACCCGACGATGCGGCTTTTCAGGCAGCGTTCCAGCGGGGACTGGGAGTCCGTGATGAGCCGCGTTTCGGAATGCCTGCGAGAATTTGTAAGTCCATAGGCAGGGACCAAGACCGGTGAGTTCATTGGCAAAGGCCTTTGTCAATCTGCCCGCCATTCTTCCCCTCCTGGTCTTTTTCCAACTTTTTCAACACTCTTATACGTGGTGAAATGGCCATGAGCGAGAAGTTCCATGCCGCGCTGACCTGCTATCAAAACGGAGACCTGCCTGAAGCCATGAAGATCTGCAGAGAAATAACAGATGCTGCTCCGGATAATACCGATGCCCTCATCCTGCTCGGATTAATAGAGCAGCAAAGGCAGGAACTCGGAGCGGCAGAGACGCATTTTGAACGGGCTATCGAATCCGAACCAAATAATTCTTATGCATTCTTCTGTTTGGGAAATGTATCTCTTGAAAGCGGCAATCTTGACAAAGCTCTTGAGAGTTTCGAGAAAGCGGTCAATATAGACCCATCCTTTGGGGATGCATATTACAACCTTGCCATTGTCCGTGAGAAAAGACACGAATTTGAAGAGGCACTGTCTTCTTATAAGAAGGCCCTGTCTCTCAATCCCGGTCTCGCTGATGTTCACAACAACATAGGCAATCTGCTTCTCAAGATGCGTAATTTTGATGAAGCGGAATCTTATCTGAGAGGAGCTCTTGATATAAATCCTTCCTACCCCCGGGCGCTGAGTAACCTTGGAATGGCTCTTAAAGGACAGGGCAGATATGATGAGGCTACAATGTGTTTTCAAAGGGCCATAGACAGTGATCCTTCCTTTGCCGAACCCTGTCTGAATCTGGCGATCCTCATGAGGGAAAGAGGGGATCCTCTCGGAGCGATCAAACATCTTCGAATGGCTGTCGCACGCGACCCTTCCTGTGCGGACGCCTATTACAACCTGGGTATCATAATGAAGGAAGATGGGGCTCTTGCAGAAGCCGAGAACAATCTTGAGAAGGCGGTCGAAATCGACCCTTCCTGTGCCGATGCATACAGCGCACTTGCGGCCATATATGAGGAATCCGGGCTGACTGACAAGGCATTGTCTTATTATCAGAAGGCGCTGAGCGCTGTGCCCGAGGATCCCGAAACACACTGGAATATGTCTCTTGCCCTGCTGTCAGTGGGCAATTTCGAAAAGGGATGGAGAGAATATGAGTGGCGGTCTGAGATCAAAGATTTCGAGACACCGTACTACCCTATCCCCAGATGGGATGGCTCGTTCCTGAAGGGCGGAAATCTGCTAATACATGGAGAACAAGGAATAGGAGAGGAGATCATGTTTGCATCCTGCCTTCCGGATGCGATCGAGCGTGCCGCTCAGTGTGTTGTTAAGTGTGACAAGAGGCTCGTACCAATTTTCGCCCGGTCGTTTCCAGGTGCGCATATAATTGGTCGCTCGACTCCGGACAACACCGTCAGAGATACGCAGACCATGTCCATGAAGATAGCCATGGGAAGCCTGCCATTCTTTTTTCGCCAGACCCTTTCCAGATTCCCACAGAGCAAATCTTATCTCGTCCCCGATTCCTCAAAAGTGGCCTTGTGGCAAGGCCGCTTCAAGGAGCTTGGCCCTGGCTTGAAAGTCGGTATATCCTGGCGTGGCGGAAGCAAAGCTTCCGAAAAACTGCTTCGCTCCACCAATCTCGACCAATGGCAGACCCTGCTTTCCATCCCTGGTGCACATTTCATAAATCTTCAGTATGGAGATTGTTCTCAGGAACTGAAGAAAGCGAAAGAGGAACTAGGAGCAACTATTCATCATTGGGAAGATGCCGACCCGCTTAAAGACCTGGACGGTTTCGCCGCGCAGATTGCCGCCCTTGACCTGGTCATATCAGTGGACAACGCTACCGTTCACATGGCGGGTGCGGTGGGAATTCTCACTTGGGCGCTTATTCCTTTTGTCTGTGACTGGAGGTGGATGCGAAACTTTGAAGACACACCCTGGTATAAGACTGTCAGGCTATTCCGGCAGAGCAGTGCTGCTGACTGGGGGCCTGTTTTCGAATCTCTCGTTGCAAACCTTGGGCATTGCACTTCGTCCAGCGCACTTTATGAGATAGCCCCTGAGCATTCTTACAAGAGTGCGATAAAGAACATTCCTTCTTCTCCAACTATTCCGGTTCCTTTCTTTACAGCCTCAAAGGCCGGCGCTCGCAGATGCGCCATCGTTACGCCCGTCGGCCCTGGCCATAACGGTCTATACAGTGAATGTCTCGAGTCCGTAAAGAAGTCATTTTCGGGAGCGCGCGGCATTTTCTCCGAGATTATCCCGATAAGGATCGACGATTCGAATGGAAGACTCGGTCGGTCGAGTGCGCGCAACATCGGGGTTAAGAAAGCAGCCCAACAGAACGCCGATTGGATATTCTTTCTCGATGCGGATGATATCATGGCGCCTTCAGCTTTCGAGTACGTATCGGGATATCTGGAACATTTCGATGCCGTCTGGGGTTCTATCTGGACTATAGAAAGAGGTGAAGTCTACGCAAGTGAACGGCCCCACCAGTTGCCATTTCTATATGGAATTGAGGAACTGCTCTTGTATGATCCGTTCTTGACACTGCAAATGGGTCACTTTGTAAAGACATCCGTGGCACTCGCCACGCCGTTCGATGAATCAATTGACATAGGGGAAGATTTCGATTATTACCTGAGAGTTTGGGAAAGGCATCCCTGCATTAAGATACCTTTGCCCTTCTTCTATAACCGCAGAGGCCTGCATTCCAGCGGCCCCCGTTCAGCCGGAGGCTACCGGTGGAATCAGCAGGTCGGGAAGATCATCAAGACTTATTGCGATGCATACCGATATTGTGCGGGTCGTAAAGATGGCTCTGATATTAGGATCTAGAGGGGCAAACGGCCTTGTAAAGCTTTTGTGAATGAGTCGAGGGCTGTATCTCCTCCCAGTTGTCCTTTACCTGATGTTTTGTGTGGATCACTTCGCCCTTGGAGTTGTAATAAGTTATCGCCTTGGTCTGCGTGTTCTTTGAAAAACAGTTCATTTCCACCAAAGCTATTGATTCTCTCAGATCGGCGTATCCGTTCCCAAGATACTCTGATATTCTTGCAACAGATTTGTCGGAGTACACAATCTTCTGCCAAATTCCTATTACGTCTATATTATTTTCATCGGGGGTATTAATGTTCTCCTCATCATAAAAGAACAGATCGGGATATCGCGCATAGGGGACCCAGTCTTCGGCATAAGCCACGGAAAAAAAGATAACAGCGATCAGGGAACCAATTGTAGACCGAATGAGCCGGCTCATTCATCCTCCCGCAACCCCTGGCGGAAACCAGAGGATTAATGCTGCAATTAAATCTTATGCTTTGCCAACCATTACTCTGCAGATACAACCAAGAGGTTGGGATAATCCTTTTCGACAGCTTTCATCATTCTCGGACCCAACTGAGCCGCATAAATAGTCTTCACTTCTTTCAGTTGATCAATACTCAACTTCTTGACTCCCCGGAGTCTGGCTCCCTGCATATCGGCTCCTTTCAGTCTGACGCCGTACAGATTGGCCTCGCTAAGGTTGGCCTCCCTGAGGTTGGCCCCGCTAAGGTTGGCACCCTTCAGAGACACCGCGTTGAGGTCGGCCCTAAAAAGGTTCGCCCGGCTCAAATTGGCTCCGGTAAGATTCGCAACATTAAA
>DATHCU010000168.1:0-2626 GCA_035319385.1 Thermodesulfovibrionales bacterium | reverse complement strand
ATTTCGCTTCTGTGCGACTTGAACACCTCAATCGCATCAAGTCCGCTATTGGCAGTCATCACGCGGTAGCCCACGATCTCGAGCAGCTCTTTCAGTGCATCGGTATTTGCGGGCTCATCATCAACTATCAGAATAGTCTCGTTTCCTGCGGTCGGACTGCCCTGGGCAACCTTCTCCTCTGCAGCCGCCTTTATCGACGCCGGCAGATAGATGGTGAACTTGCTCCCATGCCCTTTTTCGCTGTATACATTAATGGCGCCCCCGTGATTTCTGACAATGCCATATGCCGAGGCCAGACCCAGCCCCGTTCCTTTCCCGACCTCTCTTGTCGTGAAGAACGGTTCAAATATTCGCCTCCTGGTCTCCGGGTCCATGCCCTCCCCTGTGTCGGTAATCGAAATCTTGATATATGCCCCGGGCGTTATGCCGTGAGGGAGGCAGAAGTATTCCAGAAGTTCCACGTTCTCTGTCTCGATATACAGGTCGCCTCCTGAAGGCATGGCCTGCGACGCATTCATATAGAGATTCATCAACACCTGTTCGATCTGTCCTTCGTCCGCCTCGATCGCATACAGATTGCCCTGTAGCTTCGTGTGTACCACTATCTCTTTTCTGGTTTTGCCAAAGACATTCGACGTCTTTGTAAGCAGTTCATTAATCCAGATCGGCTTCGTCTCGTACCTGCCTCCCTGCGCAAAGCCCAGAAGCTGCCTGGTTAGTTCGGCCCCGCTTTCAACCTGTCTCTCGATAGTTTTGAGCTTCTCGTAAAACGGGTGAGTCTGTTCCGTCTTCATAAGCAGCATCGACGCATAACCCAGGATACTCATAAGCAGGTTGTTGAAATCATGCGCCACCCCGCCGGCAAGAGTACCAACCGCCTCCATCTTCTGCGAATGGAGCATCTGCTCCTCCAGTTTCTTGCGTTCGGTAATATCAATTGTGGTCGCGAGAATTCTTTCTTTGCCGCCGATCACGATCTTGCTGAGCAGCACGTCCTCCCAAAACAACTCTCCCGTTGCCCTGCGGTTCAGCCATTCGAAGCGCTGAGGACCCTCCCTGTCGGCCTTGTGAATCCACTCCAGCGCCTCATTAAAAGAATATGGGGGTTCCATCCAGAAGTCGTTGGTCTCCAGTTCCCAGACAGAAGAAAGCCCGTAACGCCTGAGGGTCGCCAAGTTTGCATCGATCACCCTGCCGGTATCCTTGTCATGCAGGACTATGGCCACATTTGCCTCTTCAAAGAGAGTTCTGAAACGTTCCTCGCTCTTCTGCAATTCTCTCATCATCCGCCTGCTATCCGTTGTGTCCCTCAGTATCTCGATGGTCATCTCCACAGCGCCTTCGCCGTTCAGAACGGGGATAGCCCGCGTTTCCATCCAGACCCCGTATTCAGGCAGGTACTTCTCGATGGTCTCCGTCTTCCCGCTGATCGTCGCCTCCCTTGTGGCGCACAGTTCACAGGGCGCAGATCTTCCTATAAGCTCGAAACATTTTTTCCCGTCGACCTGATCAGGCCGCCTCCCGAGAAACCTGTATCCCGCTTCGTTGTAGAAGAGCACGGTGTGATCCGGTTTCTGAAGGGAGACTATGTCAGGAAGGCCATTGATAACCGTACGCAGGAGATTGGTCTTGTCATTTGAGTTAATGTCCGACGATCTTTCAAAAAAGAGTTCATCGCAAATTATTTCAGCTCTTCTTTCAGCCATCCTCACCGTTCACAGTGATGTGAGCCCCTCGACAATCGCGTATTTTGTCAGCTCTGCCACAGAGTTAATCCCCAGTTTCTTCATGATATTCCGGCGGACTACATCCACCGTCCTTACGCTGATATCGAGGGCGCAGGCTGTCTCCCTGCTGGACTTCCCCTCAGCGGTGTTTCGCAGGATTTCCCGTTCCCGGCCGGACAGTTCCGCACCGGACGAGACATCGCCACCGGATACGAGCTTCAGATAATCCTTAATGACACTTTCTCTCAGTTCCTCGGACAAATAGATCCGGCCCTCGGCAACAGCATAAATGGCCTTGGATATCTCATCCCACTTGCAGCCCTTCAGCATGTAACCTGAGGCCCCTGCCCTGAGCATGGCAATCACGAACTTTCTGCCGGCGTGTGCTGAGAGCCCTACCACCCTCGAAGAAGGGCAGGCCTCGCGTATCATCCTCGTAGCATCGACGCCGTTTAGGTCGGGCATAGAAATATCCATGATTACCACATCAGGCCGGTATTTCCTCGCAAGTTCGACCGCATCACGTCCATTACCCGCCTCGGCAACCACCTGAAAAGCAGGTATACTGTCACACAGCAGACGGATTCCTTCTCTCAACATCTCATGGTCATCAGCTATAAGTATCTTCACCGCTTTACCCCCTCGTGGGAAGAGAATCATGCTCTTTCCGGTCATTCAAATCCGCCCGTTGACTGCCCGGCAAACGTTCTTCCCGCCATGTTCGCCTCTTTTTTAATCATATTCAAGCGGGTCCCCTATTATCAATTTCGATTTTCTTTACGCGCCGAAAACAGGCCGGAGGCGACAGTATATCAGCACCGTCTTTCCGCGAGTGAAAAGATAGAAGGTGCTTCCCTTGACATTGGACCGGGACACCGGACGGAGAACGAACAAAAGTC
>DATHCU010000167.1:0-6059 GCA_035319385.1 Thermodesulfovibrionales bacterium | reverse complement strand
CAGACAAATGCCCTCTCGGAATCCTGTTCATTCTTTCTGCGCATTGCTGTTTTTGATGCGACGGCGCAGCCGAGGGTATGCATCCAGAGCCCTGCCATATCAATGCTCGCGTCTTTTCTAGGGTCTCTGAAGATCGCCGAGACTCCGACCGATGTCACCACATTGCTTACCGTATTAGCGCCGAGAACAATTATGGCCCTCGAGACAGAATCAACCTGGGAAGCAAGACCGTAATAACTCGAATTTGCAAGACGAAGGACTTTGGATGACAGGGCAGCGTCCTTTTCGATAACCGCGGCAATATTGTCCAGGCTGCTCGAATTTTCTTTCAGGAGATTGTTGAGATGGATAACGACCTCGGGCAGAGCGGGGAGATCGTTTACTCTGTTAATAAGCAGGGTTAAGTCCATTATTTTCCTGACAGAACCCTCCGGGCCGTCTGCTCCAGTGCGGCCTGGAATAAAGCCTCGGCCATCTCATCCGAAGGCGGCTTGAGAAACCTCTCTGCAACCACGTCGTAGTACATCTCTTTTGCCTTTTCGACTTCTTCCTGAGAGAATGCCGAGGGCCCCATGTCAGCCTCATCTTCTATCACGACCTTCCTGACGCCCCGGTTCCTCAGGCTTCTGATATTGTCTGAATTAAGAGAAACCCCCTTCGGAATCAGGACCTGGCCCGAATCACTTCTGACATCATGTGCCAGTGTCATTCCCGCTACGCAGTCGTCAATGGTGATAGTCTTCATCGGTCAGATCTCTCTAAAAGGTATCTGCATCCATGTTTATAATTATACAACATTACTTCCCCTGCAGTACGTTGGACTTAATGACGAATACTCCGTTGGCAGGCGGGTCAATCTCGTAGTACCTCTGAATGGCAGAGATGATCTTCTGGTCAAGGATGACCCCCTGCGCCAGAATTAGCAGACCGCTCCCGCTCCTGACGTCTCTCGACAGTACCATCCCGGACACAAGCCTACCGGGATGAACCTCCATCTCGTAGGAATAATCGTGATCTCTGACTGTGCGCATCTTCTCGTCGACAACCTGTCTGATATAGGGAAAGATGTCACCATCGTATTTCTTGTGAAGGTAGAATTCTATCTCTTCAATGGCTTTGCGGTAGTTGTTTTTAGCCATCGAATGTCCGCTGTTGGCAATGCGGTCAACGGCATCAGCCACGGCGATTATGCGGCTCCCGAGAGGTATTCCGGCCTTTCTTATCCCGTCCACAAAGCCGCTTCCGTCAACGTGCTCATGATGATGGCGTATCGTCAGGCCTATTTCGTGAAATCCTTCAAGAGATGCCAGGGCAACCTGTCCCCTTACCGGGTGCAGCCTGTACTCGTTCTTTTCGTAGTCGGAGTAGTCCTCCTCTCTCTTTAGGAGAATCGAATCGGGAACACCTATTTTGCCTATGTCATGCAGGAGGGCGGCTACCAGGACATTGTTGACTTCCTTCTCGGTCAATGACATGGCTTTTGAGGTCTGTCGTGCGAGAAAGGCGACATTCTTGGAATGATTCGAGAGAGACTTATCCCGCATCTCGAGAAGGCCCGAAAAGGCCTCGATTACGCTCTTGAAATTCTTCTGATGCTGCTCATTGAGTTTCTGAAGGTCCTTATTTCTGTTCTGAATGTCGATAGTCTGTTCCTGCACCATTATTTCCAGCTGTGAATTCCAGTGTTTGAGCTCTTCGTTTTGTTTCTTCGTGAGTTCGGTGAGGTATTTATTTTCTTTGATCAGTCTGTATTTGTCAGCCGCGTCTTTGACGGTCAGAACGAGATCACCGTCGTTCCAGGGTTTTGTTATGTATCTGTAAGCGCCGCCCTTATTGATCGAGCTGATGGCCGCGTTCACGTCAGCATAGCCCGTAAGGACTATTCTGACGGAGTCAGGGGAAAGCTCCCGGGACTTCTCGAGGAATTCCGATCCGCTCATTTCAGGCATCTTCTGATCCGAGATTATTACGGATATTTCGTGTCCTCTTATGATTTCGAGCCCGGCCCCGCCGGAATTGGCTGTGAAGATATCGAAGTCTTCATCTATGAACAGACGTCTGAGCGAACGGAGTACGTTTTCTTCATCGTCCACAAAAAGGATCTTTACGGGCGCCCTCTCGCTGTTCATCCGGGATCGTCCTCACGTATAAAAATAAGGATGAGCCCTTTCTGGAACTCGTCATGTTCGATCATCGTGCCCATGAGCCTCCCTTTATGGCCGTACAGTTCCATTGTCTCGGCGGCTTTCTTCTTCAGCTTGAGATCTTCGGCAAACTGCAGGACTTTTTCCGGCACTATATCCTTAATGTCCTGATCAAGGGGGAACTGGCTGTTCTTTGTAATGTCGCTGCTTCTTGAATTGCACATGACAACAGTGTCGGAGAAATCGATGCCCAGAATCCCAACCGGAAGAAGGTCGAGTATGCTCTGCTGCCGGGTGAGGACCTTGCTCTGGAACTGAAGATTGGCGGTTTCCCTTTCGAGCATCCTCTTCAACTCAAAATTAACCCTGACGAGTTCTTCATTCTTCTTCTCCAGTTCAGAAGAAAGCTCGCTGTTGCGCTTATAGAGAAAATACCGTTCAACAGCATTGGCAACCGTCACTTTGAGCTCGGCATCATTCCATGGTTTCGGGATGAATTTGTAGATCTGCCCTTCATTGATTGCGGATACAATGGATGCAATGTCTGCATATCCCGAAAGCACGATCCTGACGGTGTCCGGCTTCCGCCTGCATACCTCCCTCAGAAAATCAACTCCTGACATCTCCGGCATCCTGTAGTCTGATATGACGATCTGGGCGTCTTCCCTCTCAAGAATCTTCAGGCCCTCATGGCCTGAGGATGCCGTAATGATCTCATAGCTGTCTTCAAAGAAGAGCCTCTTCAATGCCCTCAGTACATTTTCCTCGTCGTCCACGCATAGTATCTTTGTCTGTTCTATCATTACTGTCTCTCTCCTGCTAGCAGGGTTATCGTAAACACCGAGCCTTTATCGACTGCGCTCTTCACCTTTATGGAGCCCCGGTGTTTCTTGACAATATCATAGGCTATACTCAGTCCCAAGCCTGTCCCTTTGCCAACCTCCTTTGTTGTAAAGAATGGCTCAAAGATCCTGCGGATCTTGTCGGACGGTATACCGCATCCCGTATCGGAGATGGATATATGCACGTGTCCGTTGTCATGCCAGGTCTTGACAAATATATCGCCCTGTTTATCTATCGCCTGGGCGGCATTGATCAGGATGTTCAGAAACACCTGGTTCATCTGGCCGGGGTTGCACCTGATCAAAGGTAGATCTCCATAGTCTTTATGCAGCGTGATCTTGTATTTCAGTTCGTTCCAAACGATGTTGATCGTGCTTTCGAGTCCTTGGTTGATATCGGCCAGCTTGATTTCAGTCTCGTCAATCCTGGAGAAGTCCTTCAGATTCTGGACAATGTGCTTGACCCTGTCAGCGCCGTCAAGGGATTCTTTTATGAGGTTTTCGCTGTCTTCCAGGATATAATCAAGCTTCAAAGAGCGCTTATTCTCTCTGATTGTTTCGAGTATCGCGCCGGAGTCCGGGTTTTCTGGGGCCAACCGTTCGATTGTCTCCGTCTGCATCTTTATGAATTCCTCCAGCCTGTTTATATACTTCTGCAGGGAGCCCAGATTGCTTATGATGAACCCCATGGGGTTGTTGACCTCATGGGCAATGCCCGCGGCAAGCTGGCCGATCGAAGCCATCTTCTCCTGTTGGAGAATCTGAGACTGGGCTGACTGGAGGTCTGCATAGGCCTTTCTCAGTTTGTCATTTACCTTCTTGAGGGATTCTTCTGCGAGTCTCCGTCCGGCAACGTCACGCGCAATTCCGGTAGTGCCGATAATCTTGCCCGAGCCATCATAAATCGGGGTCTTGATCGTCTCTATCCATGTCTCTTTTCTGTCTTTGTCAGAGATCCGCTCTTCGAAGACCTGTCTTTTTCCAGACCTAATCACTTCCTTATCATCGGAGACATATTTCTCCGCCAGTTTATGCGGCCATAGATCGTAGTCTGTCTTGCCCGCCACTTCATCCGGCTTCAGTCCGCAAACGGTCCCGAAAGATTCGTTTACAGCAACATACCTGCTTTCACTGTCTTTCAGCCATGCCATGTCGGGAATATTGTTCAGTATTGCGCGCTGCTGTCTCATACCCTCTGCGACTATCACGTCGTTCTTTCGGCGTTCGAGCGCATTTCCGATAATTTGGGAAAATATCCAGAGTATGGCCTGGTCGGAATCGCTCCATGACCTTATATCTTCAATGTTGTTAAAACACACGAAACCAGCCAACTGCTCGTACAGCCGAAGCGGCACTATCAAGAACGACTTTATGCCTTCGCGTTCGAATTCCTTCTTTTCAGCTTCCGCATATACCGGCAATTCAGAGACATCGTGCACTTTGGTTACCTGGCCGTCTCTGAGGCTTGACAATAGCCAGTGGAGAGTCTCCACTCGCAATCTTTTCAAAGCAGCGGCGGGCGACACGGATGGCGAGCTCCATTCATATGTCTTTTCGATCGAAGTAAGGTCGTCGTTGAACAGATAAACGCACGCACTGGTGGCGCCGCCAAAGGTGCAGATATCCTGCAGGGAGGAGTTGATGGAATCATCGATATCGTAAATGCCCACGAACTTCGACGATACTGTCGAGACCACTTTCTCGAATTTGAGCCTCTGGTTCAACTCGTGCTCTGCGAGTTTGCGTTCCGTAATATCCTCTTTGACTCCGACAAAGTGTGTTATTTCCCCCATGGAATCCCTTATCGGCGATATGGAGGCGAATTCCCAGAAGAGTTCCCCGTTCTTTTTTTTGTTGCGGAATTCTCCGCGCCATTCGCTGCCGGATTTGATCACATCCCAGAGGGTCTTATATTCGTCCGGAGATTTCTCTCCTGAGTTGAGGATCCGGGGATTCCTTCCGATCACTTCCTCAAGTGAATAGCCTGTAAGCTGGGTGAATTTTGGATTGACGTACTCGATCGAGCCGTTAATGTCGGTTATGACGATTGAGGCGGGACTCTGTTTCACGGCGCGCGACAGTATCCTGACCTTATCTTCAGCTTTTCTTTGATCCGTTACGTCAAGCAGCGTGCCTATGACGCATCTTCTTCCGTTCAGAAGCGCCGTTGATACGAGCACTTCGACATCGATGCGCGAGCCGTTTTTTCGGAGACCCCTGAACGTGTAATGTGATTTATCTTCGACTCCTGCAATTCTGTTCTGCACATGTTTTTCAACAGCAGCACAACTCTCGGGCGCTATAAGATCCTTTATTGCCTTTGCGTTTACGATTTCCTCCTGTGAGTAATCGAATATCCGGGCAAAAGCGGGATTTACATAGAGGAAGCGGTCTTCCTCAATTATATAGACCCCGGCTAGTGAATTCTCGATGACAACCTTGAAATGTCCGCCGCTCGCAAGGTCTCTGCAATCCGTGAGTTCGAAGTTCGTATCTGACAAACGCCGGATGTTATCCTTGATCATGTTTGGCCTCGCTATCTTTCGATAACCGGTATCTTTACCGTAAAGGTTGAACCCTTCCCCAGCTCGCTTTCTACCGATATGTACCCTTTATGTTTCTTGATTATGTCGTATGCTATGCTTAACCCAAGTCCTGTGCCCTTCCCCACTTCTTTTGTCGTGAAGAAGGGTTCAAATATCCTGCCGATCTTGTCGTCCGGTATTCCGCGGCCCGTATCGGATATGGATACGTTGACATAGCCGTCCGATCTGAAAGTTCTGATAGTGATTTCCCCCTGTTTCTCTATTGCGTGGGCAGCGTTGATCAACATATTCATGAAGACCTGGTTCAACTGTCCCGGGTTGCATATCGTCAAAGGGATGTCTCCGTAGTCCTTCCGGAGCGTTGCCTTGTATTTGATCTCGTTCCAGACTATATTTAAGGTGCTTTCAATAGAAGTATTGACATCCGCCATCTTCCATTCAGCCTCATCAATATGCGAAAAGGTCTTCAGATCCTGAACGATGCGCTTCACCCTCTCCGTTCCTTCCAGGGATTCTTTTATGAGACT